>JAAYYJ010000550.1 GCA_012515455.1 Oligosphaeraceae bacterium | reverse complement strand
TCGCGGATTTCAATCCCAAGCACCGCAATGCCGGGTACAAGGAAAAATACCCCCTGGCCATCACCCGTGAGGTGGTGCTGCGCGATATCCATTGCGACAGTGGCAAAGCCTTGCGTCTCAGTGACAACCCATATATGTTCCGAGCGGTCAAGGTCATACCGCCGCTTGCCGGCCAGTAATAGTATTTCCCCCCCTGTCTGGATGGCTGCCCTTGCTACCGCGAGCAAGAGCCACAGAAAGAGAACCGCGCCTGCTTCCCGCCTCTGGACCGGACTGCCTCAATGGTCACAGCCGGCAGGCAGCGCACCTGGCCCCGATTATTTCTGCCCAGGTGCGAATTATGCTACTGCAGGCCGATTATGGCCGGCAGGCGGCATAGCCATTAATAGTCATAGATAGTAAGAGGATGCCAGTTCACGCCATCCCATTTCCAATTACCGTGGAGATAGCTGGGGAACGACGTCTCGGGCAGCAATTCGACGTGGCCGTCGGCCCGCAGGAAATTCCCGCCGCCGTTATGCCGCGGTGCGGCCTCCCGGGTTTTGCCGGCAGATGAGGCCGATTCTGAATAGCGGCAGCGGTAATCGATGGCGCCGTAGCCGATGCCGTCCGCCATATACACCAGCTGGGCCGGCCGGCGGATTTTGCTGAAAATCTGCTCCCCGTAAACCAACAGGTTGCCGTAAGTATTCAAGGACATTGAAAGATAAGTATAAGTATTACAGGGATAGTTGGACTGCCCGCCTGGAGCATTTATGGTATAGCCCAGATTATTGGGTGAGACCGCCGGGCAGCACAGCTTGCTGGTGATGTACCGGCTGCCGGTTTTGAAAATGCCGCCGATGACCTCGTTGTCGGTGATGCTGGTCAGTGAATCCTGCCAGCCGCCCAAATACTCACCCAGCGGACTCTTATACCGCATAAAATAATACCGGTGGGTGACCCCGTTAGTGACCGCCGGACAACGGTCATCCCAGTCGCCCAGGTACAGGGCCAGAACCTTGCCCATGGTGGCAAAATTATTGCCGCAGGTGATTTGCTGGGCCTTGCTCCTGGCCTTGCTCAATGCCGGCAGTAGCATCGAGGCGAGCACTGCAATAATGGCAATTACCACCAACAGCTCAATCAGCGTAAATTCACGTCTGGGTCCCATGCCGGTTATTGCTCCTATAATTGGGATGGCATTGGATTGAACCAAGTAATAATCAGTCTTCGTCTACTATAACAACCATTCCCGGGTTCTGCAAGCAGGCTCCGGAAATATATATTCAACTGATATAAAGCCCTGCGCTGTAGCACCGGCCCGGGGGTATTTGCCCTCCCGGGCCAGTGCTACAGCGCAGGGCAGATCAGCCTCCGGGGGAGAGTCAGTACGCCATCACCCTGGCGGGCGAAGTCATTCCTGCAGCAGCCTGGCGAGATCCGGGAAGGGCTGCAGGCTGCGTTTCAGGATGCCGTGCATCTGGGCTATGGCGATGCCGTAATTGGTCATCGGCACGCCCTGATCCCGGGCACATTGCAGACGGTATTTGACCTCGCGTTCGTTCAACATGCAGGCACCACAGTGGATGATCAGGTCAAAGCCGGTCAGATCATCCGGGAATTCCGTGCCGCTGCTGAAAGTGTAGTCGAACTTCCGGCCGGTATATTGCTCCAGCCAATGCGGCATCTTCACCGTACCGATGTCGGCACATTGCCGGTGATGCGTGCAGCCTTCAGAAATCAGCACCCGGGCACCGTGCGGCAGGGAGGCTATCGCGCCAGCCCCTTGGACCGTGATAGGCAGATCGCCCTTGTAGCGGGCGAACAGGATCGAAAACGAGGTCAGCATCACCTCCTGGGGGGTGTCGGCCGCGACCCGGGCGAAAGCCTGGCTGTCGGTAACCACCATCCTGGGCGGCGAAGACAGCGCCGCCAGGGCGGTCTTCAGTTCCGTGTCCTGGACCACCAGCGCTGCGGCGTGGATATCCAGCAGGGCCCGGATCACCTGCTGCTGCGGCAGAATCAGCCGGCCTTTGGGGGCACTCGAATCCACCGGTACGACCAGAACCAGCAGATCGCCAGTCTGGACCAGATCCGGCAGCAGACGGGGGCCGATATGCCCGCTTTTGATCTGCCGGGCCAGGAGTTCCTTCAGTTCCTGGATATTGGTGCCGTTCAGGCAGCTGACCGCAAGCACCGGCTGACCGGCCGGCAGCTGGGCCGTACCCCCGCAATCCGCTTTGTTCAGCACAATGACCAGCGGGATGCCTTTGGCCAGAATTCGTTCCCGGATCTTCTCATCCTCAGGGGTCAAGCCCTGGGCGCAGTCGACCACCAGCACCGCCAGGTCGGTCTTGTTCAGGACCTGATGGGCTTTGCGGACCCGCTGTTGCCCCAGCTCGCCCTCGTCATCCAGGCCGGGAGTGTCGATCAGCACCACCGGGCCCAGAGGCAGCAGCTCCATAGCCTTGTAAACCGGGTCCGTGGTAGTGCCTTTCTGGGGCGATACAATCGCCAGTTCCTGGCCAGTCAGCGCATTGATCAGGCTGGATTTGCCGGCATTACGCCGGCCGAAGATGCCGATATGCAGTCGTTCAGACGAGGGTGTGTCGTTCATGCTCATAGAATGCTTTTGCCTTCCGGGGTTGCTGCGGCCGGAACCGGTCCTGGAAAGACTCAGAACCGGAAATCACGGTTGCCTTTTTCAATTTCCTGCAGGTTCTTCTCGGCAATGGCCCGCACCCGTTCTGAGCTCACATGCTGCATCTCCCGGCGGATCAGCTCTTCGCCGATAGCGCGGGTCTCCGGCGAGGCATAATCCAGCAGATACTCTTTAAGCGTCATCAGGGCATTGGGATGGCAGCAGTTCTGGATTTGTCCGCTCTTGCACAGGCTCATAAAGCGGTCGCCGGTGCGGCCCTCGCGGTAGCAGGCGGTACAGAAACTGGGGATGTAGCCCATCGACATCAGCCACTGCACCACCTCGTCTAGGGTGCGACGGTCACTTAGATCAAACTGCTCGGAATTCTCACCCTCGGGCTCCGCTTCCGCATAGCCGCCCACGCTGGTGCGGGACGCACCGCTGACCTGAGAAATGCCCAGCTTCAGCACCCGCTCACGGACCTGCTGACTCTCGCGCGTGGAAATGATCATCCCGGTATAAGGCACCGCCACCCGGATGCAGGCCACTACCTTGGCGAAGAGGTCATCGCTGACGCCGTTGTCAAATGCATTCACATCGATGTCGTCGGCCGGCTTGATGCGGGGCACGCTGATAGTATGCGGTCCGACCCCGAAAGCGGCCTCGAGGTGCTCGGCGTGCATCAGCAGGGCAGCGAAATCGTAGCGGTAGAGTTCCAGACCGAAGAGGACCCCCAGGCCGACATCGTCGATGCCGCCCTGCATAGCGCGGTCCATGGCCTCGGTATGCCAGGCGTAGTCGTGCTTGGGGCCGCTGGGATGCAGCTTCTCGTAGCTCTCCTTGTGATAAGTCTCCTGGAACAGGATATAGGTGCCGATGCCGGCGTCCTTGAGCTTGCGGTAATCCTCAACCGTGGTGGCAGCGATATTGACATTGACCCGGCGGATGGCGCCATTCTTGTGCTTAATGCTGTAAATGGTCTTGATGCTCTCCAGAATGTACTCCAGCGGATTCATCCTGGGGTCCTCGCCGGCCTCGAGAGCCAGGCGCTTATGACCCATATCCTGCAGGGCAATCACCTCGCGACGGATTTCCTCCTGGGTGAGTTTTTTACGGGTGATATGCCGGTTGGAGAGGTGGTAAGGGCAGTAGACACAGCCGTTGATGCAGTAGTTTGAGAGATACAGCGGTGCGAACATGACAATGCGGTTGCCGTAAAAATCCTTCTTGATCTGCTCAGCCAGGCGATAGACTTCCTGGTTCCGGGCCTCATCTTCGCAGGCCAGCAGCACCGAGGCTTCGCGGTGGGTGAGGCCCTGGCGCAGCCTGGC
This sequence comes from Oligosphaeraceae bacterium, assembly GCA_012515455.1. Lineage (GTDB taxonomy): Bacteria > Verrucomicrobiota > Lentisphaeria > Oligosphaerales > Oligosphaeraceae > JAAZIZ01. The sequence continues at coordinate 12,829 of JAAYYJ010000550.1, read as the reverse complement.
CTTCGCCAGAATCTGGTCCAGTAACGCAGTGTTATTCTTGTTGGCCTCGGCATAGGCCAGGCTGTCAAGCACTTCCTGATGATCGATGAATTCCTCGGCCCGGGGTGATTTTACTTCGTACATGTCTTTATCCTAAGGTTGGGGGTGGGAGAACAGCTGGTGCGACGGGGGTGAAATCTCCGCGGCCGCTGGCGATACAGCAATTTATTTCCTGCAGTCGGCGCTGCAGGTCGGCCAGTCCCTCGGCCGACTCGGCGCCGAGACTGAGCTTGTGGTCATAAATCTGGTACTTCTGCCGGGCGTCCTCGGGCGAGAGATTGGGCATGACCACGTTGGCGCCGGCGCAGATGCCCAGTTCCCGTCCGCGCGGATGCAGGCTGCCCAGCGCGGTGGTAGCCGGCAACAGTCCATTAGGCAGCATCAGGCGCAGCAGCGAGAGCAGGAACAGGGTCAGCTCCACGCTGCCGGCCGGTTCGCCGGCGAAAGGCGTGTCGTGCTGGGGCATAAACGGGCCGATGCCGACCATCTCGGGTCGGAAAGTACTCAGGAAGAACAAATCCTCGGCCAGGTGCTCCAGGGTCTGCCCCGGCGATCCGACCATAAATCCGGCCCCGACTTGATAACCGAGGCTACGCAGGTCACGCAGGCACTGCTGGCGGCGCTGCCAGCTCATTGCCGCCGGGTGCAGGTGCCGGTAGTGCTGGGGGTGGCCGTCTCATGCCGCAGCAGGTAGCGATCCGCTCCGGCCTGGCGCAGGGCCTGATAGCTGGCAAAACTGCGTTCTCCCACGGACAGGGTAATTGCGCTGTCGGGATAATCACTCTTGATGGCCTGAATCAGCGGCACCAGCCGCTGATCCGTCCAATAAGAGTCGTCTCCGCTTTGCAGCACGAAGGTGCGAAAACCCAAGGCATGGCCATTGCGGCAGCAGGCGAGGACCTGCTCCGGGGTGAGACGATAGCGCTGAGCTGCGGCGTTGCTGCGCCGCAAGCCGCAGTAATAGCAGTCATTATGGCAGTAGCTGCTGAACTCGATCAGTCCGCGCAGATAAATACCCTGTCCGAAGACCTTCTCCCGCAGGATTCTGGCACGGACTGCGGCCTCCTGCTGCAGTGCCGGGGTGCGGCCTTGCAGCAGAGTCAGGAAATCCTGTCGCTCCAGCCGGCCCTGCTGGGCCAATATATCCAGTAATTTTCTGGTCATGCTCCGGCGGCATCCTTTTTGGGGGCATAGATCGTCTTGGCGCTGACCCCGGGCAGCATCCCCAGCTTGCCCGACAAGCCGCTGATGACCTCTTCCGGAGCATCGACCGCGACGCTGATAATGAAGATTCCCTTCTGGCGATACGGTATGCCCATGCGGCCAATGATATGCTCGCCATACTGATGCAGAATGGTGTTCAGCTTTTCCACCGCCTCAGGATTTTCAATCACGATGCCAATCAAGGCTACTCTGCTGGCCATCATACACCTCCAGGAAATGGCACAAAAAAAGTCCCGCAAGCGAGAGCCTGCGGGACTTCAGAAAATGTATCCACCGGACCAGTTGAAGCCAGTCACAGCAACACCATTCCGCGTGTCCTTCGCCCTCAGAAAAAATCTTCGGTCTCAGTACGGAGTTTGCAAGTGACAAAAGACATTCGCCGCGAGAACAGTAACAGACTCAGACGGCTGATGCTGATTTTTGTCAGTGAGGATAATATAACCTGACATTCGCCGCACACAAGTCAGTTTGTGACAAAAGGAAATTTTTCCCCTCAGGCTGCCCAGATTGCAGTATGGAGCGGGAGTGCGACGCACGACAGGACCGCGGATGGGATGCAGGGGACGTGAATGCAACGCCCGAGGAGACATCCGGAGACGCACCAGAGGCACAGTGCCGGCGGCAATTTTTACCTCTTATCAGTTGCATGTTCAGCAATAAAAGTTATCTTATTGGTTTATCCCATTTTGAGAGCGCAGCTCTGCCGTCGTTACCGTTTTATTGTCAACGAGGAAAGAATCATAATGCAGGTACCGTTATTAGACTTGAAGCCGCAATATGCTGGCCTGAAGGATGAGATCCTCTCTGCCATAGCTGATCTCTGCGACTCGCAGCAGTTCATTCTGGGGCCTGCAGTGGAAGCATTTGAACGGAATGTAGCGCAGTATTGTTCTGCCCCCTTCGCCTGCGGGGTGTCCTCCGGCTCGGATGCGCTGCTGCTGGCGTTGCTGGCGGAAAACATCGGCCCGGGTGACGAAGTAATCACCAGCGCGTACACCTTCTTCGCTACCGCCGGAGCCATCTGCAGGTGCGGCGCCAAGCCGGTCTTTGTGGATATCGATCCCGCCTCATACACCATCGATACCGCGCTGATCGAGGCCAAAATCACCCCCCGCTGCAAAGCCATCATCCCGGTGCATCTGTACGGCCAGACTGCCGACATGCAGGCGGTTATGGACCTGGCCGACAAATACGGCCTCTGCGTGATTGAAGACGCCTGCCAGGCCATCGGGGCAGAATGCCGCGGGCAACGTGCCGGGGCCATCGGCCATTACGGCTGCCTGTCCTTCTTCCCCAGCAAGAACCTGGGCGGGTTCGGCGATGCCGGGATGGTGCTCTGTCATGACCCAGAGCGAGACAAGCTCCTGAAGATTCTGCGCAATCACGGCATGGCCCCGCAATACCACCACAAGCTCATCGGCAGCAATTTCCGCATCGACGCTCTACAGGCCGCAGTCTTGGACATCAAGCTCAAGCACCTGGACAGCTGGACCGAAAGCCGGCAGAAGAATTTTGCCGACTACTGCGCGCTGCTGGGCCAATGTCCGGGGATTATCTGCCCGGAGATTGCGGCCTGGAGCACCCGCCATGTCGTAAACCAGTTCGTCATTCGACTCACCGGTGGTCGTCGGGACCAGGTCTGGGAGGGCATGAAGGCCGCCGGCATCGGCTGTGCAGTATACTACCCGGTGCCGTTGCATCTGCAGGAGTGCTTCCAGTCCCTCGGCTACCGCGAGGGAGACTGCCCGGCCAGTGAGGCGGCGGCCAGTGAGACTCTGGCCCTGCCGATCTATCCCGAGTTGTCGCATATCCAGAAGAAATATGTCGCCGAGACGCTGCTGCGCCTGGTCAAGGGGTAAAAACTTGAGCCACAAGCATCATCATTCACAGCAGCCGCAGCAGGGCCTGTTCACCATCTACAGCCGCTTGCTCAAGACCTTCGCCAGACCATACTGGTTCAAAATCTGCCTGGGAGCTCTGGCCGGAGCCATCATCGGCGGGGCCATGGGAGCCGGATTGCGGGTCATGGACATGAGCATGAACGCGTTCGAGAGCGGCATCACCTCCGGTGCGGCAGAACAGCCCAGTGCCATTATCGAACTGCCGAAGCTGAGCCGGAACCGGCAGCCCGTCGCTATAGAGACGGCAGGCGAAGCCGTATCTGAGATCAGCCCTGCAGTCAGCCAGAATCAACGTGACACTGCCAAGATACAGCAGAAACGCGTCCGGCTTCTGCACCGGATCAACAGCTTGTTCGAGCGCTTTGGCCTGGATGTGAGTATTGAGGCAGAGCAGTCCCTGACCTTGCCCATTGTGGTGCTGATTATCTGCATCCTGTTTCTGTTCTTCGTCATCCAGTCCCTGGGCGAGCTGCTGAACCGCTACTGCCTGCGCTGGGTAGGCTCACGCATCGTCACTGACATGCGGCAGCGTCTGTTCGACAAACTGCAGCAGCAGTCATTGTCCTACTTCTCCCGTCATGACTGCGGTCAGCTGATAAGCCGCTGCTTCAATGACACCAATGCTGTCGAACGGGTGATCTCTTCATCCATCCCCGAGCTGTTCACCGCGCCCATCTTCATTTGCGTGGCCGGGCAGTTCATTATCGCCAAAACCCGGGAAGCGCAACTGCAGACTCCCGCGCTGCTGGTGCTGCTGTTCCTGCCCTTCTGCATCATCCCGGTGTACCTGCTCTCCAACTACCTGAAACGGTATGAGAAAAGAGTCCTGGAACGGGTTTCCACCGTGACCTCGCGCATGCTGGAGAGCTTCAGCGGGATTCAGGTGGTAAAGGCCTTCAATCAGGAAAAATACGAGCAGCAGCGTTTCCGGGCTGTCAATGAGAAGCACTTCAAATCCGTGCGCAAGGCGATTCTGGCGGATGTCTTCATCCACCCCAGCATGCAGCTCTCGGCCATCGCGCTGGCCTCGGTCTTCGTGCTGATCTGCTACCGCTATCAGATTTCCTTCGGGACCCTGGCGGTGATTGGCTTCGCGGCCCAGCAGGCCTATAAGCCCATCAAGGACCTGGCCAAAATCAACGCCAGTCTGCAGAGGAGCGCTGCCGCGGCCGAGCGTATTTTTGAGCTTCTCGACTGCGACCACACCCTGCCTCAGCCGCTTGCGCCGGTGCGGATCAGCACCTTCCAGCACGAGATAGTCTTCGAACAGGTCTCTTTCGCCTACGCCGCCGCTGGCCCGGTGGTCATCAGCGACCTGAATCTGCGCATCGGCAAAGGGCAGCTGATTGCCATCGTGGGTCAGACCGGTTCCGGCAAATCGACTCTGGCCAACCTCCTGGCCCGCTTCTATGATCCCACTCAGGGTAGTATCTACCTGGACGGGCGTGACCTGCGCAGTCTGGCCATCACCGACTTGCGCAACCTGATCGGCATTGTCTCACAGGACACCTTCCTGTTCAATGATTCCATTGCCGACAATATCCGCTATGGCAAACGCGATGCCACAATGCAGGAAATCCAGGCCGCGGCCGAGCAGGCCAACGCCAGCGAGTTCATCACTGCTGCCCCGGAAGGCTACGAGCGCAAGGTCGGCGAGCGCGGCAACCAGCTCAGCGGCGGCCAGAAACAGCGCCTGGCCATCGCCAGGACTATCCTGAAAAATCCCCCCATCCTGATTTTGGACGAAGCGACCAGCTCCCTGGACACCGTAACCGAGCATCTGGTGCAGGAGGCCTTGAACAACGTGATGCATGACCGGACGGTCCTGGCCATAGCCCACCGCCTGAGCACCATCATTAAGGCCGATGTGATTCTGGTGATGGACCAGGGACGGATCCTGGAACAGGGCAGCCACCAGGAACTGTACGCGCTCAACGGCGCCTATCGCAAACTCTACGACATGCAGTTCTCAGGACAATCAAACTCCTGAGAGTCACTCTTCACCTCCCCGCAAGTTTCCGCCCATGAATATCCTGGTATTAATCAAGCAGGTTCCGGAAAGTCAGGCCACCCGCATGGATGAAAGCACTGGCACCATAGTCCGGGAAGCCGCCAACTCCGTCATCAACCCGCTGGACCTGCATGCCCTGGAATGTGCGCTGATCCTGCGGGAGCAGTCTGACACTACGGTCAACCTCGATTGCCTGAGCATGGGCCCGCCGGCAGCAGTCAGCGTCCTGAAGGAAGCCATCGCCTTGGGTGCCGACCAGGGGTACCTGCTCTCCGACCGCAAATTCGCCGGCTCGGATACCTGGTGCACCGCCCGGACCCTGGCCGCAGCAATCGCAAAAATCGGCTCTTATGATCTGATTTTATGCGGCGAGCGCGCCACTGACGGTGAGACCGGCCAGACCGGCCCCGCCCTGGCCGCCATGCTCGATCTGCCAGTGCTGACTTACGCCAGCGCCATCAGCCGCAGCGCCGGTGGCTGGAGGGTCCGCCGGATGCTGGAAGACGGCTATGAGACGGTCGAGACCACGGGTCCGGCGGTAGTCTGCGTCCTGAAGGAGGCCTCCGTGCCCCGTCTGCCCACCCTGGCGGGGAAACGGCGGGCGCGGGCGGCCAGCTGCCGGGTCATCGATGCCGCGGAACTGGGCATCGATCCTGCTGACACCGGCCTGAATGCCTCCCCGACGCGGGTAGTAAGCATTTTCCGGCCCAATCACCTGAAACACAGCGAGCGCCTCTCCGCGCTCGATCCGGCCGGCGTCGAGCGGGCGGTAGAGAAGATTATCGCCATTTTCCGGCAGAAAGGGGTACTATGAACAGCGCACACCAGGGAATCTGGATTCTGGCCGAGCAGTCCCAGGGCCGGATTGACCCAGTCAGTTATGAGCTTCTGGGCCGGGGCCGAATCCTGGCTGACAAACGCAAACATCCCCTGACCGCGGTCATCCTGGGGGCTGAGCTGCCGGACAGCGAGCTGCAGCAGCTCATCGCCCGCGGCGCCGACCGGGTCCTGCACGCCAGCGCCGCCGAGTTGGCAATTTTCACCCCCGAGCCATATTCAGCCTGCCTCTGCGCCTTGATCCAGGAGGAGAAGCCGGAAATACTGCTGGCCGCAGCCACCAGCAGCGGTCGCACCGTAATGCCCTACATCGCCGGGAAAATGCGCCTCGGCCTTACTGCTGACTGCACGGATTTGGACATTGAGGCGGACAGCGGCCTGCTGCTGCAAACCCGTCCGGCCGCCGGCGGTAACATCATGGCCACCATCAAGACCCCGACTGAACGGCCCCAGATGGCCACCGTGCGGCCGCATTCCAGTCGGCCCGCCGAGCCAAACTCCGACCGCCCGGGCGAGATTTGCCGCTGGGAGCCGCCGGCCGCCCTGCTGAGCAGCCGCGTCCGGCGGGTGTCTTTCGAACGCGCCCCCGACGCGCGCGGCATCCAGGATGCGGAGGTCGTGATTGCGGTCGGCCGCGGCATCAAGAAGGCGGAGAATATGTCACTGGCCCGGAAGCTGGCCGGTCTCCTGGACGCGGCGGTGGGTGCCAGCCGGGAAGCCGTGGACCGGGGCTGGGCGCCCTATTCGGGCCAGGTCGGGCTCTCCGGGAAGACCGTATCACCGAAGGTCTACCTCGCGGCCGGCATCTCGGGCGCGGTGCAGCATCTGGCTGGGATGCAGACCTCGGATACCATCATCGCCATCAATACCGACCCGGAGGCGCCGATCTTCCAGTATTCGGAGCTGGCCATCTGCGGCGACCTCTTCACCATCCTGCCGTTGCTGACGGACAAGATTGCCGCCAGCCGGAAGCAGTCCTGAGCCTGCAGGACCACGCGTCCCCACTCTTCCCAGTTGCAACTACAACATGAACAACCTCCCCTTTGCCAAGATCACTCCCCGCGTGGCAGCGGAATTAGCCTCCATAGTCGGTGAGCGCAACCTGATCTACGCCGATTCTGAACGCCTGCAGGCCTATAGCCATGACGAGGCCGCGCACTGCCCGCCGGCGTTGCCGGAAGCGGTGCTCAAACCGGGCTCAGCGGCCGAGATTGCCGCCATTATGCGCCTGGCCAACCGCGAACACATCGCGGTCACTCCCCGTGGTGCCGGCTCCGGTCTCTCCGGTGGCGCGGTGCCGATTCATGGTGGCATAGTCCTGGATTGCGCCCGGATGAGCAAAATTCTGGAGATCGACCGTGAGAATCTGACCGTGACCGTCGAACCCGGGGTGATTACCTCGGAAATCAACGACGCTCTGCGGCCCTTCAATCTGTTCTATGCGGGCTATCCGATGAGTCTGGAGACCTGCATGATCGGCGGCAATGTGGCCGAGAATGCCGGCGGCGGCAAAGCGGTCAAGTACGGTGTCACCGGCAGATATGTCCTGGGGCTGGAAATCGTCACTCCGACAGGTGAAATCGTGGAACTGGGGGGCAAGCTGGTCAAGGATGTCTCCGGGCTGAATCTTCTGCAGCTGATGGTCGGCTCCGAGGGCATCCTGGCGGTGTTCACCAAGATTATCCTGAAGCTGCTGCCGTTGCCCAAGGCCAATGTCGATCTGCTCTGCCTGTTCGACAGCGTCGAGAAAGCCATTGCGGTAGTCCCCCGGATCATCACCGTCGGGGGAATCATCCCCACCGCCATCGAATTCATCGACAAACTGGCGTTCAGCACCGCCTGCGAGTACCTGAACGAGAGCCTGCCCTGCGGCAGCAGCGAGGCGATGCTCCTCATTACGGTCGACGGCGCCGACCAGGAGCAGGTGGAAAAGCAATACGATGTCATCGGCGAACAGTGTCTGGCTGCAGGCGCCAGTGCAGTATACGTGGCCGACAACAAAGCGAATTCTGAGCGCATCTGGCGCATCCGCCGTTCCATTGCCGAGGCCTTCAAGGTCTTCTCACCCAATCAGAGCCTGGAGGATATCGTGGTGCCCATTGCGGCTATCCCGGCAATGTCCAAGGCCATCAGCGACATCTCGCAAAAATATGGCGTGCTGATCCCCTGCTATGGTCACGCCGGGGACGGGAACCTGCATGCCACCCCGGTGATGCCGCCAGAGTGGGGATTGCCCCAGTGGGAACGCGTGCTGCCGGCAATATTGCATGATCTCTATCAGGCCTGTAAGGCCCTGGGGGGGAGGATTTCCGGCGAGCACGGCATCGGGCACAAACGCAAACAGTATCTGGCTGAGACGGTCGATCCCGGTTTCCTGAATATGATGCGGTCTATCAAAACCGCCCTCGATCCGAACGGCATTCTCAATCCCGGCAAAATCTTCGATTGAGCTCTGCGAGAACCGTATAACAATCCGTTCAGCCCAGGCTCTTCCGTAGCTCCCCCAGCTTCGCTATCGAGTGCGACCAGAAATTGTGTTCGAAATCGGCCGACATAGCTGCGATATGGGGTGAGAGGATCACATTATCCAGGGCGAACAGCGGATGGTCAGGCGCCGGCGGTTCCTGGGACAGCACATCCAAGGCCGCCGCCCCCAGACGGCCCTGCTGCAGGGCCGCCACCAGGGCGGCCTCATCCACAACCTCGCCGCGGGCAGTATTGACCAATATCGCCCCGGGTTTCAGCAGTGCGAGCTCGCGCGGTCCGAGCAGATGCCTGGTCTGCGGAGTCAAGGGACAATGCACGGACACGAAATCAGACTGCTGCAGGAGTGCATCCAGTGGCAGCGAGGACGGCGAGGACGGCGCGTAGGGGTCGTAGTGAATGACTCTCAAGCGGAAACCGGCCAGCATGCTTTCCACCCGCCGGGCGATATTCCCATATCCAATAAGCCCCAGCACGCGACCGGAGAGATGCCAGTGGAAAGCCTTCTCCGGGGCCATGTCCTCCTTGTCCATCCGCTCCCAGCAACCGCGTTTGACCATCCGGTCCATCTGTGGCACCAGCCGGACAGCCGCCAGCAGCAGCGCGCAGGCATGCTCGGCCACGCTCTCCGCGATAGAATCCGGGGTGTTGTGCACTGCGATGCCCAGTTCAGCGGCTTTCTGCAGCGGCAGTGAATCCAGTCCGCTGCCGCTGCGGAACAAGGCCCGGCAATCCGGCAGGAGGGGCAGGCTGTGCTCATTCAGGCAGGGGTTGGTGCCGGTCAGCCAGATGATTTGCGCACCTTGGGCGAAGGCCAGCAGCTCCTCTTCGGTGCGGCATTTCTGGCAACGCAGCTCCAAGCCCAGCGCGTGTATGCCGTCACGGACCCAGACCGGCAGACCGTCTTCGGGACGGGAAATCATCGCTACGATCATCATTGCTTCCTTTGCATAACTGGGGACAAGAGTGGTGGCCAAGCTGTGCAGGCCGGCAGCAGGGCAGCGGCAGCAGTCTTAAACTTCCACCCCGCACGCCAGCAGTATCCGCTGCACTTCCCGGACATCGACAGCGCGCGGCAGGACGTTGTGCTTGACCGCCACCGCCGCCGCCACACCGACGCCCTGACCGATGCCCAGGCAGATACCCATCACCCGGAAATTCGAGTGCGCCAGATGGGTGCCGGAGATATTGCGGCCGGCGAGCAGCAATCCGTCCACCTTCCGGGGCAGACAGGCCCGGTACGGGATGGTGTAGGTACCCTTGGATTTGAAGTGTTTCTGGGCACCGTTCTGATCCAACCCGGGTCCGACCAGGGAATGGATATCGAAATTAAAGTAATTGCGGGTGGCGATCCAGTCTTCGAATACCCGCGCTTCCAGGATGTCTTCGCCGGTGATGGTATATACCCCCTGGCAATGCCTGGTCTCCCGCACGCCCACATTTTCGGCGGCCGCCACCAGGTAGCACTTCTCATATCCGGGCACGAACTCGCGCAGGAACAGGATAATGGCGTCCATCTGCCGGCGGCAGATGAATTCCGCCTGGCTCAGCTGCCGGACATCAGTGCCGTCGATATTGGTGACATTGGTCATATTGACACAGACCTCGCCCGGCAGCCGGGTGCCGTACAGCAGCACATGTCCGGCCGGTGGCGGCAAGTGCTTCTTGCCCAGCGCCTGGACCTCCCCTTTGGGAATCTCGATATAGCTCTCGAAGCTGCCGGGGAAGATAGCGCGGCGGTAATCCACCCCGCCGATCCGGAACATCAGGGTAACCGGCTGGCAGCGGTGGTCCTCCTCCCGTCCGAGGCTGAATTCCACTCCCGCCCGGGCGGCCAGATCGCCATCGCCGGTGGCATCTATCACCACTTTGGCCAAAATAACCTCACGGCCGGATTTGCTCTCGGTAATCACCCCGCAGACTCGGTCGCCTTCTTTGATCACGCCGGCAACCATAGTATGCAGCTGCACCGTCACCGCCGCTTCCGCCAGCAGCTCCGCCAGGGCGGTCTTCTGACATTCGTGGCTGATGCACCATTTTTCATTGTACTCGGAAGTGATTTCCCGGTCCGGCGGCAGCGAGCTGCTGGCGCGCATCCGGTCGATGATTTCCTGCAGCAGGGGCAGCTGCCGGGCGCCGCTCCAATGCGACATCATGCCTGCGGTCGCCATTCCGCCCAGGGCATTGGCTTTTTCCAGCAGCATGGTCTTCGCTCCAGCCCGGGCGGCGGCCAAGGCCGCGCCCACACCGGCCGGGCCTCCCCCGGCCACCAGCACCTCGACCTCTGCGACCACCGGCAAAGCGCGCGCCGGCTCAAGATAAGTCTGCATGACAAGTTCCTCCTTCGGGATGCTGCCGTTGCGGCCGCAACGGCTGACTCTGCCGGGACACAAAAAAACCCGCAGATGGGAATCTGCAGGTTGTCAATGTTTTTGGCATTCCCAAGGGGAATCGAACCCCTGTTTACGGGATGAGAACCCGTTGTCCTAACCGCTAGACGATGGGAACAATGGCGCTGTCAACTTTTATACTATACCAGAGAATCAGGAAAAGTCAACCCCAGAGCAGCGCAATTTGCCTTTTTTGGAGCAGCAATTACATTAGTGCGATATTTTTCCCGTCTGGTCACTGTGCGAAAGGAAACAGCATGCAATTCAGCCCTCAAAACAAAGTCCCGGGACGTTTGAAAATATTCCTCCTTACTGATATGGAAGGGGTCTGCGGCGTGGTAGATTTCCAGGATTACTGCTGCAAAGACGGCATCTTCCGGGACTTGGGGCGGAAACTGCTGACCGAAGAAGTCAACGCTGCGGTGAGCGGATTCTTCACCGGCGGTGCCACTGAGATCGTGGTCTTCGACGGCCATGGCGGCGGCGGCTGGATCGCCCCCGACCTGCTGGATGAGCGGGCGAAGCTGCATTGCGGCAGCAGCGACTGCCCTTGGGATGAGCTGTTCGATGACTACGACGCGCTGGCATTCGTGGGTCAGCATCCCAAGGCCGGCACGCCGTACGGGCATTTCTCGCACACCCAGACCGGAGAATGCATCGATTTCCGGGTCAATGGACTGTCCATCGGTGAATTCGGTCAGTTTGCCCTGGTAGCCATGCAGCATCAGGTGCCAGTGATCTTCGCTTCCGGCTGTGAAGCCCTGGCCAAAGAGGCGAAGGAGCTGATTTCCGGGATCGTGACCGTCGGAGTCAAGCGCGGGACCTGCCCGGCCCCAAGCCCCACTAGCAAGGCTTTCACCCACGGCATGGGCCTGGCCCAGGCGGGCGCTACCCACCTCTCGCCCGCCGTCGCGCGGTCACTGATCAAGCTCGGGGCCTGCCAGGCCGCCAAGCGGGTCAGCACCCCCGGGAAGCTTTATTCCTGCCGGGATTTGCTCGCGCCGTACTCCTGTGAAGCGGAATACCGTGATTCGTCCGAGAAAATCACCCAGATGTTCGGGCGCTTTATTCCGGCCCGGAGCATCAGGACGGCTGAGTTTGAGCGTCTGGGTGATGCCTTTGAGGAGTTCTACCGCCTGGAATGGCTGGACCCCGCTGAGACCAAGACCAAGGCGAAATCCTAGAGCCGGGGTGGCGCGGCATGCATCAGCGGGGCAGGATCATCCGTCCCCAGCGTTCGGTGGCGTGGAAGCTGCGTCCGGCCACCGGCGACCACTGGTAGTAGTTCTCGGGCACGACCGGGTCCAGGGCCCGATGGCGGGCGAAATTCACCGGCACGCCGTCCGGAGACAACGGCCCCAGGTCGGCTTTGGGCAGGGTCAGCACCACCTGCCAGGAGTCTTTGCCGATCTGCGCCTGGGCGGTAGCCGCGCTGTTCCAGCTCAAATCCAGGCCGGGGTCATTGCTGGCCATGCGTGAATCATAGAGCACGCCGTCGGCATTGACAATAAAATGGTAGTAATGGATTCTGTCCGCAGAGGGATTGATCAGCACTTCCACGCAGGAATCCAGGAAGATATTATTGGCATCACGCGATTTCGCTTTGCGGACCATCTTGTCGATGGCCGGCTCCTGACACTGGAAGGTGATCTGCAAGGCTGCAGGGGTATCGGCAATGGTCACAGTGGTGCCGACCTCGGTTACTTCGCCCTTGAAGGGACGCAACTGCACCTGCCCCGGCACGGAGACCTGCCAGGACGCAATGGCGGCCTGCTCCCGGTCATGCGCGGCGGCCTGGGCAAAAATCGGGGCGAAGAGGTTCTCGCGCATAAAGCGCACGCGTTTCAATGCGTCGGGATTTCCGGCGGTGATTTTTTCGGCCTGGTCGAGTTTGGCCTTGAACTCCTGGAGCAGCTGCGGGGTGTAGATTTGCGACCACAGTT
>JAAYYJ010000549.1 GCA_012515455.1 Oligosphaeraceae bacterium | reverse complement strand
GCACCGGGCGTTGGCGCGACGGGTCGGAACCTGCAATGCAGCCGGGTATTCTAGATCGCCAGCACCGGGCGTTGGCGCGACGGGTCGGAACCTGCAATGCAGCCGGGTATTCTAGATCGCCAGCACCGGGCGCTGGTGCGGTCGGGTCGGAGCCTGCAATTCAGCCGGGTATCCAGGAACGTCAGCACCGGGCGCTGCTGCGATCGGGTAGGAACCCGCAATTCAACCGGGTATCCAGGACGCCAGCAGGGTGAAACTACTCTCTCTCTTGCCGGCGCAACCCAAGTCATTGCGCGGCTAACCGAAAACGGCGCCTCTTCGGCGACAATCCATCACCAATCTTCGCCCATTAACCCAAAAACCAGTGCGGCCTGCACCACCCCACGGCCCCATTTTGAACCGCTTGCGCTGCTCCGGGCATCCGGGGCGATGCAGCCGGCAAAATAGTGCTGCAGCTTTTATTCTGCCGGGAGGTCTTTGCTGAGGGTGAGTATGTTCTGGTTGTCTTGATACTGGTATTGACAATCATCCATGATTTTGCGCACCAGGACGATGCCCAGACCGCCGATGGGGCGTTGATCGGCCGGCAGGTTGAGGTCAGGGGTGGCTTTCTCCAACGGGTTCCAGGGCAGGCCCCGGTCGCTGAATTGCATGATGATTTTGCTGCCCGGCGGCGGTAGAATTTGCAGGCTGATTCTGGCCTCACCGGCCTGGCCCGGATAAGCATAGCGGGCGATGTTGATGAAGACTTCCTCAGCAGCCAGCTGCAGCTGGGAACGGATTTTCGCTGATACTCCGGCCTGGACCAGGTGCCGCTCGAGGAATTCCTGCAGGTTCTGGAGCTGCTCTGGCTCTGCCGGCAGGGTCAGATGCTGCTTCGGCTGACCGTTGAAGGCCACTGCCAGCAGGGTGATATCATCGGCCTGCTGGGCGCCATCGGCAAAGCAACTGACCGCCTGATTGATTTCGAGCAGCAGCTGTTGCGGGGTCAAGGCCGCGGGACGGTGTTTGGCCAGCGTCTGCAGCAGGCGCTCCTCAGCAAAGAACTCGCCGTTGCAGTTTTGCGCTTCGGGGACGCCATCGGTGTACAGGATGATGCGGTCGCCGGGCTGCAGAGACAGGCTGATGCTGCGATACTTGCTGTTCTCCATCCCCCCCAGTACCAGGCCAGGGGGAACCTTCAAAAATTCGCTTCTGCCATCGGCATGCAGCAGTACTGGCGGATTATGGCCGGCGTTGGCGCAATCCAGACGGCCGCTGCTCAGTTCTAGGATACCCATCCAGGCGGTGACGAACATCCCGGCTTCGTTGCGGGCGCAAATCTCACGGTTGCCCTGCTCAAAAATCTCTTTCGGAGGCAGACCTTTTTCCGCCAGGTTATGGAGCAGGGTTTTGCTGGTCATCATAAACAGAGCCGCCGGGATCCCTTTGCCCGCGACATCCGCAACCATGAACCAGAGGTGGTCGTCGTCAATCAGCAGATAATCGTAAAAATCACCGCCGACCTCCCGCGCGGTTTTCATCGAGGCCGCCAGAGAGAAAGGCACTGCATCGGCAAAGACCGGGTTTGGATCGGGTAATCCTGACACCTGAATCGCATGGGCGAACTGCAGCTCCGCATCAATCCGGGCCGCAGTCTCCTTGATGGCATTTTTCAATGCCGCTACGGTGGCGTTGATACCTTCGGACAGAGCTTTGAATTCATCAGTGTTGGTGACCTGGACTTTCTCCTCCAAATCCCCGCAGGTGATTTTTTCCAGCGCAGAATTGACCCGGTAGATGCCGTTGATGACAATCTTCTGCACTAAAAACGAGACCAGCACAAAGACCAGAGCAAAGAGCAGCAAATCAACCGCGATCAGCACGCCTACCACAGAATTCCGGCTGAGGTACATCTCATTCTTGGGCAGCAAGCCGAGAATCCAGTGGCCTTGAAATTTTTCCGCTACGCCCAGAAATTCCTGGTCGCGGACCACGGCGGTAAAAACTCCCTGCTCGAGCAGGGATTCCTGGTTGACCCGTGCGGCGATCAGGTCGATTTTCGACAGGTTCGCGCCGCCGTTGCTGATAATCTGGTTCTTCTGGCAGATGATGATAGCGCCGTTGGTGCCGATGCGGAAACTGGCGGCGATATTCCGGATATCGGCCAGCCGGGCTGCCTCCATCAGACGCCGGGGGTGATAGCCGATCTGCACGATGCCGGGCTGATCGATGCGGGCGACCCCGGCATATTGGAACATCTCATTGTTGATCCCTTTGTGTTGCGGCTCCTGCACCAGGGCAAAGGCGGGATCGGAGAGGGCCGGCAGGAAAGCGGCAGATTGCGCCGCCGAGCCCATGTCATAGCCCTGATACTCTGCCGGTATGGAAGCAATCAGGATGCCTGTCGGGTCGGAGACGTGCAGCTCGTCGACATCCAGCAGAGCGCGAATCTGCTGCAGCTTCTCCCGGGAACCGATCAGGCCGGGTGATTGCTCGATGAACCTGGCAAAGGACCGCGCTTTGATCAGCGCCATCGCATTGGTCATCTCAGAGACGCGCTTCAGGTTTTCTTCTGTCGCGAACAGTTGTCGTTTGGCGTCAGAAATGCGCAGCCGGATCAGCTGGATGGCATTTTCCCGGGCCTGCCGGGTTTGCAACAGGAAGGAGATGGCGAAAGTCAGGGCAAATGCCGTGGCGACAAAGACAAAAAGCCATTTCAGGAATGTTTTGCGCATGATCTAACCGCCGGAGGCAGAGTATCATTCGATGGTCATAATATCGGCGAATCCGGTCATTTCAAAGACCTCGCGGACGTTGTCGCTGAGATTGCGCAGGATCATCGAGCCCTGCTTAAGCATTTGTTTCTGGGCGGCCAGGATCACTCGCAGTCCCGCGGAAGAAATATAGTCGAGTTCCTTGAGATCGAGGATGAGGGTGCTGATGCCATTCCACGACTGCTGGAGTTCCTGTTCGAGCAGCGGTGCGGTGGTGGTGTCCAGGCGACCGTTCAGGGTGACAGTCAGTTCCTGGTCTTTGCGCTCTTGGTGAATTTTCATGCTGATACCTGTACTGATGATTTCTTGCTTGGTCGCGTCAGGAAAGGGTGAAGGGAAGGTTTGGGCGTGGACCATGGGTCCAAGCAGCAACCCCGGGCGAAAGGTCGTGACTGCGCCTGTTGAGGATGGCTGCGACAGGCTGGGCCTGAATCACGCCGGAGTGCTTGCCTTGAGCACAAAACGCAGTCGGTTGCTGCCGGCTTCGCTGCTGAAGTTGCTCTCGGCCGTGAGGCGCCGGATAATCATGCAGGAGAGCTCCTGCTCGGCAGTGGGATTCTCAAGCGGGTTGCCGGACTGCCCCCGGTATTCGAAAGTGATTTCAATCTTGCGGTTGTCTTCCAAACAGCCGATGGACAGCTCGACTTTGTCGGTGAGCGGAAACAGGAGATTGACCAGAGATTCCTCGCAGATCAGCTGCAGATTGTGAATCTGCTTGGGGCTGAGAAGATGCCGGATGCAGAAATCCTCAAGTTCGGCATTAAATCGGTAGATGTCCAAGCCCTTGCGCTCGGCAGGGAAGCGGAACAAGCTGATCTTCTGCAGGAAGGCACGGGTTTTTTCCTGGCGTGGGTGGGCAAAAATCTGCTCCGGGGGGCCTTCTTCGAAGATGATGCCCTCGTCCATATAGAAGATGCGGGAGGAGACATCGCGGGCGAAGTTCATTTCGTGGGTCACGATCATCATGGTCATGCCCTGATCCTTGAGTTTGCGGATGACCGCAAGCACCTCGCTGACCATGGTGGGATCAAGAGCGGAAGTAGGTTCGTCAAAGAGCACGATTTCAGGCTCCATGGCCAGGGCCCGGGCTATCGCAACCCGCTGTTTCTGACCGCCGGACAATTCCTCCGGGAAGGCGTAGGCTCGGGCGGCCAGTCCGACCGTCTCCAGCAGCTTGATGGACCGGTCATAAGCCTCCTGGCGGCTGAGCTGCAGCAGATGCAGCGGCCCCAGCATCAGGTTCTCAATCACCATCAGGTGGCTGAACAGATTGAAAGACTGGAAGACCATGCCCATTTTGCGGCGCAGCAGGTGGACCTCGGTCTCAGGCGACAGCAGGCTGGTGCCATTGATAAAAATCTCCCCGGAACTGGGCTTTTCGAGCAGATTCAGGCAACGCAGAAATGTACTTTTCCCGGTACCGGACGGCCCGATGATCGAGATGATCTCGCCTTTTTTGATTTCAGCATTGACATCTTTGAGGACGCTGATTTCGCCGAATTGTTTGCTGAGATGTTTGACCGTAATCATGCTTTCACCTCCACTCCTTTGAGAACCCGTTTACGCAGTGCCGGGTCGACTTTTCGTTCCAGGAGGCTGAGCAGGAATGTGAGCAGACCTGAGAAGGTGAAATAGATCAGGGCGGTAGCAATCAGCGGGAAGAAGGCTTCGTAGGTGCGGCTGCGGATGATATCGCTGACTTTGGTCAGGTC
>JAAYYJ010000548.1 GCA_012515455.1 Oligosphaeraceae bacterium | reverse complement strand
GATGACTGAATTATCTTCCTACCACAACCATTCCCGCTGGAGCGACGGAGTCGCCAGTCCGGAAGAGATGTACCGTGCCGCCAAAGCGGCAGGATTGCGTGAATTCGGCCTCAGCGACCACTGGGTCAT
This sequence comes from Oligosphaeraceae bacterium, assembly GCA_012515455.1. GTDB lineage: Bacteria > Verrucomicrobiota > Lentisphaeria > Oligosphaerales > Oligosphaeraceae > JAAZIZ01. The sequence goes on along the minus strand of JAAYYJ010000548.1, from coordinate 1,672 downwards.
CCCCCCGGGCGAAGAAGGGTACGGCGCGGGCACCTGGCGCCTGCCAACCGACCGGCTGGCGGAATATGTCTCGGAATGCCTGTACTGGAAAGAGCGCCTGGATGATGCGAACTTCACCATCCGTATCGGGCTGGAGGTGGATTATTTCGAGGAGAATCACCAGGAGGTGCTCGCCGGACTGGAAAATTATCCCTTCGATTACCTCATAGGCGCGGTACACTACCAGGGGACCTTCCCCATCGACCAGGATGCTAAACTCTGGCAGGGTCTCAGCGACCAACAAACCGCCGAGGTCTGGGACGGGTACTGGCGCAAAATCGCGGGCCTGGCCCGGACCAGGCGGTTCTCTTTCGTGGCCCACCTCGACCTGCCGAAAAAATTCTTCGCTGCGGGTGGTTATCCTTCGCAGTCCTCGGCACTGAGTCAGACCCTGCGGGTATTGCAGGAATGCGATCTGGCGCTGGAGCTCAACACGGCGGGTTGGGCCAAGCCTTGCGGGGAGCCCTATCCCGCCTTACCGGCATTGCGTGAGGCCCGGCAACTGGGCCTGCCGGTCTTGATCAATGCCGATGCGCATCACCCCGAGCACGTCTGCCGCTTCTTCCCGGAAGCCCGGCAGATGCTCAAGGAGGCCGGCTACCAGCAGGTCTGCACCTTCCGGCAGCGGCAACGGATTCTGCAGCCGCTACCATAGGGGCAGCGGCTGCGCGAGCGCAGATCAGCCGCAGTGGAAATATTTCTGGACCAGGGCCAGGATACCCTCGGAATTGCCGGCCAAGTCATGCCGCAGAGTCGCATCTTGGTACGCGTGCAGGCTGCTGATGATTCCATCCAGCATGGCCGGGCTGAATACGTTATGCGCTTCATAGACCTGGCGCTGCTGCTCCAGGCAGTCGGCCGAGGCCGCACAGCTATCCGGCAGCACCGCCAGATTTTGCAGCAGGGACTGGTTTTCTTCCTTGTGGATATTGACCTTCACATAGGTCCGCTGAGCGATATCCAGAGCGTCAGAGAGTTCGAAACCGTGCCGACAGGCCACGGCCAGGCCGGCCAGCAGCAGGGCGACATTCGCCGAGCCATCCGGCGAGCGCATCTCCACGGTCTGCTTCTGGCTGGTGTCGTATGTTTTTTGCGCTTCCCGGGGATTGGCCTGGGAGCAGAGGTCTTTCTGGCTGGTCCAGCCCAGAGGCACGCGCACCAGGACCGAGCGGTTCCGGTCGCCCCAGCAGACATTGGTCGGGGCTTCCTGATGCGGGACCAGGCGGAAATAGGAAGTCGGGTTGGTGTTCCCGAAGGCGGTCAGTGACGGTGCCAGGGTCATTAAACCGGCAATGGCGCGGCGAGCGGCTTCAGAGAGCACTCCGTCCTGCAGCATTTGATTCAGGCCGTCCTTGAGCAAGCGGAAATGGATATGCATGCCGGAGCCGGCCTTGCCGACGCTGATTTTCGGTGCGAAGGTCAGGTCGTAGCCGAATCTGCAGGCGAGATTGCGGATAATCCATTTTGCCAGGAGCAGCTGATCGGCGGCCTGTTCGGCTTTGACCGGCAGGAATTCTATTTCATTCTGCTCGTAGATTTTGTTATTCAGAATAAAGTTCCCGACCTCGGAATGGCCGTATTTGATTTGCCCTCCGGCCTGAGCAATATTGTGCATGCAGAGTTGCCGGAACTG
>JAAYYJ010000547.1 GCA_012515455.1 Oligosphaeraceae bacterium | reverse complement strand
GAGGCAACGTGCCGTTGAATTCTGCCGTAATGCCGGCGTGGTCCGGCAGCTGGTCAAGCAGCCATCTGATGGCCGCCTTGACCTCTTCACTGCCAATCTGCTGGTTGCTGTCGGTATCGATATAATTTAGAAACCGCGGGTCGCAGTTGAAAGCTTCGGTAGGGGCGCTCATCGCCACCCACAAGGCTTCATCCAAGCTCAGCACTCCTTGCAGATCGAGGCCGTCCTCAATCACCATCTGGTAAGTGCTGCCCTGGCGGACAAATTTCATGGTATTACTTTTCATGTCTTGCAGTCAGGTCCTGCCTCCAGGCAGGAAATAGGAGTTGTTCAGTCCAGAATAATCTGGTTTTTATATTGGGGAACTTCGACATCCCAGTTTTTCTTGGTCCGCAACAGCTCGGCGAAAGTTTTGGCGGCTTCGGGTTCGCCATGCGTCACAAAGACCTTCCGGGGGGTATTGCTGATGCTGGACAACCAGCGCAACAGTTCGGTCTGGTCGGCATGTGCGGAGAAACCGAAGATGCGCTCAATTCTGGCCTGGACATCGTACACCTCGCCCAGAATCCGGACCTTCTTTTCGCCATCGAGGATAATCCGCCCCAAGGTGCCGTTGGCCTGGTAGCCGACGAACAGCACGGTGGATTCGGGACGCTCGATATTGTGGGTCAGATGGTGCTTGATACGACCGCCCGTGCACATCCCGGAGCCGGCAATGACAATCACCGAACCGCGGATGTGGTTGATGCTTTTCGAATCCGAGACGCTGTGTACCAGAGAAATGTTAGACGCCCGGAAGGTGCGCTGTAGCCTGGTGGCCTCATGGTCGAAGAACTGGGGAAAACGCTTGAAGACCATGCTGACCTTCACTGCCATCGGACTGTCCAGGAAAATGTGCAGATGCGGAATCTTGCCTTCCTGCAGCAGCACCGACAGGAAATACAGCAACTCCTGCGAACGCTCAATGGCAAAGCTGGGGATGATGATATTCCCGCCGGCATCGCAGGTCTCGTTGATGATTTTAGCCAGCTGGGTAGGGATGTCTTCCTGGGGGCCGTGGATGCGGTTACCGTAAGTCGATTCGACAATGACGTAATCGGCTTCGCCGATGGGTGAGGGATCGCGCAGAATCGGCATATCCCAGCGTCCGACGTCACCGGAGAACAGCAGCCGCCGCTGTTCCCCGCCCTGGGTAATGGTGAAACGCACGCTGGACGCCCCCAGAATATGCGCAACCTCGATGAACTCCACGCTCAATCCCTCCCCCAATTCCAGGGGGGTGGAGAATTCCCAGGTCCGGAACAGCGGCAGGGTCGCCTTGGCATCATCCTCGGTATACAGCGGCAGGACGGGGAAACGGCCCTGGCGTTTTTCCCGCTCGTGCCGCCGGCGTTTGAATTCGGCATCCTCCTCGTTGATGCGGGCACAATCCAGGAGCACGATTTTGGCGATTTCGGCAGTAGGGCTGGTGCAGTAGATGGGGCCATGGAAGCCCTCCCGGACCAGCTTCGGCAGCAGCCCGCAGTGATCGAGATGGGCGTGGGTCAGCACCACGGCATCGATTTTGCTGGGGTGAATCGGGAACTTCTCCCAGTTCCGGTCTTTCAGATTATGTTCCTGATACAATCCGCAGTCAATCAGGATATTTTTCTGGTTCGCGCACAGGCAATAGCGTGAACCGGTGACATTTCCCGTAGCGCCATAGAAGCCGACCGTGAATTTCATTACTTCTCCTTTTTCCAAGGGTTGGATGGGGAATTAAGAAGCAGGCAGTTTCCTGCGCTGCTCACTTGCGTCCAGACAGGTACTTGAGGATATGCTCTGCCACGAAGGCATGACCAGCTTCAGAGAGATGGACGCCATCGGCGGGTGAGAACAGCGAGCCCTTGTCCGGATGCTTCTGCATCGGGGTATAGATATCGATGTAGTCCAGGTCCAGTTCCCGGGCGAGCTTCTGCAGTATGGCATTATAGGCCTCGATATGCTGCGGCATCCCGAACATATTGGCGACCTTCCCGGAAGCGACGCGCTTCTCGGTGTTCTGGCGGCATAAATCGGCCATGGTCGAGGCGGCCGAAATCAGCACCAGGCGGGCCGGGCTCTTTTCGCGCAGTATGGCAATGGTGTCGCGGTACAGTTTCTCCTGGGCTTCGGGAGGCACAATCGGAATGGTGAAATTGCGGGCACTGCTGGCCTTGGTGTCGTTCTGGCCCAGAAAAATGAAGATGTAATCTGCGCTGGCAGCGAAGATTCCCGCATACATCTCCGGACGATGCGTCTTGCCGCCCACCAGCCGGGCATACACCCGGGTGATGAAATCCCCGCCCACACCGGCATTGTGGAAACTGGCCTTGCCGGGGTTGCGGTGATTGAGCCAGAAATTCACCTTGTCGGGATAATTGAAACCGCGGTCGAAGTCACTCAGGCTGTCGCCCAGATACAGGATGTGCATCGCTTTGGGCAGGACGACCTGACGAGACAAGGCCGCCGCAGCGGAAAAATCCTGCGCCGGCACGAATTGCAGGAAGAGCTTGCTGGAGAGACCGCCGGCACTGGCGGACAATTCCAGGCGGCCCGCGGTCGTCTGACGGCAGATATCGGCAGGAATCACCGCTGTGCCATCGGCAGCGACCGGCAATTCCAGCTGTTTGACCGGCTCCTGGTTGAAGCGTGCCTCGAGGAACAGCACTGTATTTCCCTGCGAATAGCGGCAGGACAGTTCCGGGACCGCGCTGCCCAGGGGCAGGATTTGATGCGAGTGGGAAAAACTGAGCGCCGCGCCCGGGTCCACCACCTGCTCCAGGACGGCGTCATCCAGCAGCGCCAGGGCAGATTCTCCCCGCAATTCGATTACCGGGGCGATTCTGTTGACCCGCTCCCGGGAAAAATCCAGCATGTAGGAGAACTGCTGCCAATCTCCGCTCAGGTCAGCCGGGTTCTCCTGCAGATCATAGATATAATTCGGTTTCCCTTCGACAGCAGGGACATATTTGATGGCCCCCAGATGCAGCTTCCCCTGACCCTTGCCCCAGATGGACAAACGGAATTTGCGGAAAGATACTGCCGGCACGGTCGCCTGGACCATAATCCGGCCGAAATGCTCCTTGCCCTTCTGAGACGTGCGCAGCTGCAAAGCACCGGCGCTGGACCGACCCACTCCAGGACCGCTGAGATGCTCTACCTCGCCAGCCCAGTACTTCTGGGTCACAAAACCAGCGGCGGACTTTTCAAAATCGGCATCTTTCAGCAGGTTTACCTCAGCTGCACCGATAATGCTGACCAACAGTACCAGCCAGGCCAAGCATGATTTTGTCATAGTAACTCCAGTTGTGGTTCATAAGCAAAAAACGCGGTAAAGCTAAATATAACCCTGTTTGCAGCATTTCAAAACCCGCACCCGCGCATTTACGCCTTGGCGATGCTTTCGCGCTCACAATCTTTTTCCGCGACCGTACCCGTCAGGCTCAGAGATTGGCGGCCAGGGCGGACCAGGCGGCGGGCAGAGCGCCCGGCAGATCATCGGCGATAATGCCCCGGGAGCCGATTGGGCGCAGGATTTCTCCGGCCAGACCATGCAGGAATACTGCCAGTGCAGCCGCCTCATAAGCATCCCGTCCCTGGCCTAGAAAAGCCCCGCAGATGCCCGCCAGCACATCGCCGCTGCCGGCCGTCGCCAAGGCCGGGCAACCGCTGAGATTGATGTGCGCCCGTCCATCCGGTGCAGCGACCACGCTGCGGCAGCCCTTCAGAACCACCACGGTGCGGCTGCGGTGCGCCAGCGCCTGGGCCTGCTCCAGGCGGCTGCCCGTTGATTCCAAGCCAAAGGCATTCTGCAGGCGTGCCATCTCGCCCGGGTGCGGGGTGAGAATCAGCGCGGCTGGCCGTTCCGGCAGGCATTCCGGGTGTGCGGCCAGCAGATTCAAACCATCTGCATCCAGAACCAGCGGCAAGCGGGAGGCCAGCAGAGACTGCAAGACCACCAGGGATTCCTCGGCTTGTCCCCAGCCGGGGCCGCAGACCAGAGCCTGGAAATTTCTGCCCATCTCGGTCAGCTGAGGTAGCGCAAAAGCATTGCAGAAGCCGCTGCCGCCATCGGCCACGCGTCGCACCATCAGCGCCTTGGGCAAGCTGCAGAACAGCTCACAACTCTGTGGCAGGGCCAGGGTCACCAGCCCTGCGCCCGTGCGCAGAGCGGCCTCGGCGCTAAGTGCAGGTGCATGAGGATAAAGCCTCGATCCCCCGATCACCCCGACATGACCGCGGCGGTTCTTGTAGGTGGTAAAATCCTCACGTTTGAGCAGTGCCAGTGCATCGGCCGCCGAGAAAGTCTGCAGGCCGTCACTGCTGTCCGGCAGGTATGTCGCGGGGATGCCGATATCGGCCACCAGCAGCCTGCCGCAGCAGCGCGGTCCCTCACCCAGCAGCAAGCCGCGTTTGGGCACTGCGAAGGTCAGGGTGAGGTCCGCTTCCAGGCACAGAGTGGCGCTGCCGTCATCGGCATTCAATCCGGAGGGCACATCGACCGCCAGGACGATGCCGCCGCGGTTGCGGGCCTCGGTGATCCAGGCGCAATATGGCTGGCGCAGCCCTGGTCCGGCAAAGCCGGTTCCCAGCAGTCCGTCGATCAGGATGCAGTCCCGCTGGACCATTTCGGCCTTGAACTCGCGCCGGCACTGGTTTTTCAGTGTCGCCGGCAGTCTCTGCCAGGCCAGTCCGGCCTCGCCCTGATACTGTTCCGGAGCAGCAGCCAGGAAGAGCTGCACGTCTGCCCCCTGCTCCAGGAGCAGCCGGGCCGCCACGCAGGCATCGCCGCCGTTGTTGCCCTTCCCCGCCAGAACTGCAAATTGGCGCGCTCCGGCATGCGCGGCCAGGGCACTGGCTTCTCTGGCCACCGCCTGCCCGGCATTTTCCATCAGCTGTACCGGCGCGGTGCCGGTTTCCTGACAGAAGCGCTGCTCCAGCTCGCGCATTTCCTGAACTGATACTGCCTGCATGGGATGTATTGCGATATTCTGGTTATGGTGCAATAGTCAGAGTGCCGGGCAGGTCCCAGCGGTGCCGCCAGTTGCGTTGTTGGATATTGTAATTCCAGATGCCATCGAAGTTCTCTTCCGGGAAATTCCGGGAATAAGTGGCATTGAAGGTCCATTTCTGGCCCGGTTTCGGGCTTTCGGAGAAATGCTCGAAGGGGATATGCAGAATAGCCAGCACGCCTGGCCCGGTTTCCTGAATGGTGACCCTGGCGGTCTTCAGGCCCTTCATTTCCCGTGACCGATAGACACTCCCCTGGCCGTTGTTATCCCGGTCGGTCAGGGTCAGCTGGCTGTGGCCGACCCCCGAGGGCTTCAGCCGGGCAGCGTACCAGTAGAGCGGGCTGCCGGTATCAGACTGCCCCAATTGCACGATGATGGTCTCCTTGTCGCCGTCAAACTGCCGCGGCCCGGGGATGGTGAAAATGACTTGGAATTCATTTTCGGCCAGGCGGCATTTCACCGTGACCCCGCTGGCATTAAGCTGTTTATCGCTATTGCGGCAATTGATGGGCAGCAGGTGCTCGCCTTCCGCACTGGTAGACATCTCCCGCCCGCAGATCAGCATCCCCTTGTCCTGCCACCACTGCGCATCCCAGCTCAGGGGACCGAACAGCAGCGCACTCAAGGAGCCATTCTGATACAGTTCCGAGATCAAGGAATTCCCGAAAATTGAACGGCCATGCCGCGGCGCAAAACGCGTTCCGTCTTTATTGGTTTTCAGAGCGGAGATAAATGTATTGCGGGCGGCCACGGCTGCCATCAAGTCCCGGTTGGCTGCCGGCGAGAAATTCCGGCGCAATTCGTTGCAGGCCTGCACAGCCTTTGCGGTCAGGCAGAGGTAATCGAATTCCAGGCGCACGAAGTCCAGCAGCTTGCGGCACAATTCCAGGTCCGGCGCGGTCTGTTCGGCCGCGCGCAAATATCCCTCCAGTTCGGCCAGGATTTGCGGCGGGTAGCGCAGAGCCAGGAGGCGATAATTCGCCGGTGAGGCAGGTGCTTCGCCGTCGAGCAGAGCCGGGTCATCCCAGCTCTTGGGTTCGCCGGGGATGGTCAGAGCCACGCGCGCATCGAGCAGGCGGTAGAATTTCTCCATTTCCGGGCCGGCGTCCCGGAAAGCATGCTGGCAGTACTGGGTCAGGAGCTGTTCCACTGACTGTTCCGGGTCCTGCAGCAGCTTGGCCCAGATGTAATAAGTCGCCCCTTCCAGACCGAACAACTCGCCAAAACCGCAGCGGTATATGCCCTTGATGTTGTGCTTGAGGAAATTCCGGGCCTGAGTCTGGCATTTTTCCCAGGTGAAATGCGGGGTCATGCCCTCACGCTGATAACCGCCCCAGTTGTAAATATAGGTCACGAAGCCGTCCCGGAGGGCGAACTTCTGCCACTGCGGCTGCAGGTCTTCCCGGTACGGCGCCAGTTCGATGGTGACATTTGCCGGAAATGAGGTGAAGGTCCGGGGCGGCTGGAGGGTGGGGCCATACGACAGGATGCAGACTCGCTTGCCGGGGCGATCCTGCAGCAGGCGCTGAGCCATTTCGCGGTGCATGATCCAAATTTTCTCGCCCCAGGCGGGGTCGGTCCGGAAGGTGTCTTCGCCCGGTTTAGCCACCGGAATTTGGCCGTAGAGTTCCCGGCAAGGTTCGCATTCGCAGGGAATGAATCCATCGCTGGCGCCCAGCTGCACCATCTCGTAACCGGCATCCAGATGCTGCAGGAGTTCCTGATATATCAGTTCCCGCACCGCCGGATTGGAGAAGCAGTACTGCGGCCGGCTGGAATGGCTGACCCGCTTTCCCCGGGACAGCTGGAAATACTCCGGATGGGTGGCAAAATATTTATCTGGCGGGATGGCGACATTATGCGAATGTCCGCCATAACAGCCGTACCACGGCGCGGGCAGGAGGCCGTTGCCCAAATCATAAAACATCGAGGTCACCCGACCGTTGGAGTACTGAAGATGCGGGACCGCCCGGAAGGTGAAGCCTTCAGGAACGGAAATGCTGTCCTGGGGCAAAATCGAGACCCACTCCGCGTCCCCGGCAATAAAGGCCGTTTGGGCAAATTTCTCCAGGAAGACAGTGAGCGCCTTCACCGACCCCAAATGGACGCTGGTATAATGCACCCGGCCGCTGCCGGCAGCCAGCGGCGGACGGTCATCGCCGAACAGAAACAGCTCCCCCGAACGGCAGAGGACCTGGTGCTCCCAGAGAGAAAATTTTTCCGGCAGCAGTCCGAGTTCCTGAGCCCGGGCGGTCTGTCCGAGATAGATTCCCGGGCGCTGCGGGTCACGCTGGTCTTCAGTCACCACGGGCAGCCGCACTCCGGTGCCGCGCTGCAGCAGCGCCGAGCACTGCTCGGCGGCGTTCTGCAGCAACGGCTGGAGGCGGCCGCCGGATTCCGGGGCCGGGATCACAATCTGGTAGGTCGATGCCCCCCCGCTGATAATCAAACAGGGCGTTGCCGCCCTGAAACTGCTGCAACCTGCTACAAGCATCAGCCCTAAACTCAGAATTGCAATACGCATTGTTGCCCCTGTATGCTGGTTAATGCATCAAAACCCATCTGCTGGCCGCTGGCGGTCCGGATTATTCCGGCAATACTGCCAAGTCATCGAAATAGATGTCGCCCCGGGTACCTTTGCTCAGCCAGAGCAATACCCGGGCGGACTGCGCTGCCGCTGGGATTTCAATCTTCCCGGACGGCCGCAACCAGGCGTTGGAATGGCCGATATCCTTGAAGCAGGCAAGCATCTCATAAGGACCAGTGCCGTCTGCGGTGGCATAAGTGCAGACATACACGCGGTAACTGCTGTCCTGGAGAAAATTCAGCACCTCGCCTTCCACCCGATAGCGTTGCCCGGGCTGGACCGGGAAAGCCGGCCCCCAGGCCCGCGAGTAATCCTTGGCACCCGCGGCCATGCTGAGCTTCACCGCCGTCTTGCCGCTTTTGCATTCCTGGCTGCTGAATTCAGCGGCGTTGTCCAAAGACCAGCCAGCGGGGGCCTCAAAATCCCAGCGCTGGGGCTGCCCCGGCGCTGGCGGCGGTGCTGCAGTTGCGGGGGCGGGTTCCGCCGGTTTAGGATCAGTAATCCCTGCCTGGGCAATCAGAAATTCGGCCAGCTTATCGGCAATAAAGCGATGCCCAGCGCTGTTGGGGTGGGCAGTATCGGCCATGCAGGCAAGATATTTTTCCGGTCCGAGCTCAGTCTTGATGATGTGATTAAGATCAAAGCAGGGCAAAGAGCGTTCTTGCGCCAGTTCGCGCACCTCCTGCGCATAATCGTCCTGCATAAACCAGCGGGCGCCAGTACCCTGCCCCGTGGCAATCAGCAAAATAGCGCTCTGTCCGTCGGTCTGTCGGCTGAGACGGTCGATATAATCCGACAAGGTGGCCCGAAACACCTGCCGCGGGCAGCCGCCGGATTTGTCATTGTAGCCAATCCACACGGTCAGCAGATCGGGCCTGGGCACGCCGCTGAGATCGCGCGCCACCCAGGCCACACAATCGTTGATGCCAGCGCCGCCGACCGCCCGGCTGTGACTGTAAATGTCATCATATTTCAGCCAGGCCCGCAGTTTCTCGCCCAGGACCACGGCATAGCGCTGAGTCTCCTTGTCGCTCAAGGAAGTCCCTGCGGTGATGGAGTCGCCTTGACATTGAATGACCACTGGCTGGCGCGCCTTCAGCTTGGCGAGGAATTTGCTGAACGGCGCGGGCGCGGGCGGTGGCGGCAACGGTGCCACCAGCGGCTCGAGCATCACCCGTGCTACGGCATAAGTATGGGCCGGCATTGAGGCATTGTTAAAAGTTATATTCCAGCGGTTTCCCCAGGTTATGGTGGTGATGCCGCAGGGGGGCAGTCCGCCCAAGGCAGCGATGGGCTCTACCCGTCCCAGGGTACTGAAGGCATTCCAGGGCACCGTGTACTTAACCCATGCGGTCGATTTTAAGGGGAAGAAATAGGCATACGTAAAACTGGAGGACATCCCAATGCTGATATTGCTCCAGACCTCGGAGCCATCGCCTTTGACATAAAAAGAGATGCCCTGATAGTCATTCCACTTCTCCCGGCCAGGATCGAGCGGTGAACCGATGCTCTTGCTCAGCATTCCCGGCAGAGTGACCTGCAGCGCCGGATGCCCCTCGGGACCGGCGACGGCAGTGAACTCGATGGTGGCCTTACTGCCTTTCCACCCGCTCAAATTGCGGAAATTCTCAATTTCCAGGGGCTGCCCCAAGAGCATACCCGCCCCCAACAGCAGCAGCATCGACAGTAGATTTTTACGCATCAGATTACCTTTTTTTCCCCAGCCCTGAAATCCCGGCCAGCGGTTATTAACAATTGCTCTGGAGAAAACTTACCCCGGAAATAAAAAAATGCAATAAATGGGGCAAAAAAACGGGCAATTTGACAATGTTGTTATATAGTAAATCTGCCCTTCAACATTGCTGCTTGTTTACTGCAAGCAAAGGAGCAAACGTATGAGCATTAGGAATATGAAGTCATTCTTGCTTTGTCTCCTGGTGGTTCCGCTGCTGTGCTCTGCCCAGAGCGGGTTGTTGCGCGGTTTGGGTCTGGACAGTGATGTAGCCAAAGAAGAGACCGCGTACACCTGTGTGCCCTTGCCGCCCGCGACGCCGCCGGCGCAACATTCCTCCGCTGAGGGCCTGCCGCCGCTGCCCCTGCCGGTGGTGCCCCTGCGCCGGACTGAGAAAAAGAACCCGCCCCGGCCGCCAGTGCTGATCGCCAAGATTGCCACCAGCAAGCAATCCGACTGGGCTACCAATCCCGGCGACACCAAGAACCTGCTGAAATGGATGGCTAAGAATCTCAATGTTCATTTCAGCGAAACCAACCTGCCGGAAATCCAGATCCCCTCTGATCCCAAGGCAGTGCCAGTGCTCTACCGCACCGGACATGACGCCTTCAGCTTCTCCCCTGAGACCAGGCAGAAGCTGCGGGAGTACCTGCTTCAAGGCGGGTCTTTGATTTTTGATGCCTGCTGCGGTCGGGCCGCATTCGCGAATTCCGCCTTGACTGAGATGCAGGAGCTCATCCCCGAACGCCCGCCATACCTGCTTGACGTCAACCACCCGCTCTTCCGCTCCTTCTTCGATATTAAGAAAATCAACTTCCGGCCGTATGCGCTGAAAGCCGGGGCAAAAAATGGCGACCCCGGCATTATCGGCATTGATGTCGCCTGCCGGACCGCGGTGTTTCTGTTCCGCTGGGATGTGAGTTGCGGCTGGGATGACCAGCCCGACAACGACCGCCACCATTGCCTGGGCTACGATATCGAGACCGCAAAACAGCTCGGCGCGAATTTGATGGCCTACATCACCGCCGAACGCTCGGCCGCCCTGCCCTTGAGCCAGGCGCTGGACTTCGTGGATGCGGAGAAGAACAAAAGCGGCAAATTTGTGATCGCCCAGGCCAAATACAACGGCCAGTGGAAATGCCGGGAAGCCGGCCTGTCGATGCTGCTCAACAGCTTCCATGAACAGACCAAAACGCCGGTGCGTTTCGCCCGCGAAGAGGTCGAACTGAGTTCCACCCGGCTGTTCGATATGCCTTTTGTCTACCTCTCCGGACATCAGGCCTTTGCGTTCACCGAACCGGAACGCGCCAATCTGCGCAGTTTCCTGCTGCGCGGAGGGATACTGTTTGCGGAAAGCTGCTGCGGGCGCGAGGGCTTCAACCAGAGCTTCCGCCTGGAGATGAGTAAAATCCTGGAAGGGCTCCCGCTGGAACGCCTGGCGGCCACCCACCCGCTCTTCGCTTTCCCAAATCAGATCAAAGATGTCCAGCCCCGGGCCGCGCTGGCGGAAATGCTGCAGGCCAGCGGGCGCATCCCGCCGGAGTTGTACGGCATCCGGCATGATGGGCACCTGGCGGTGATTTTCTCCCCCCGGGGCCTGTCCTGCGGCTGGGAATTGGCGGAATGCCCGTATTGCGGCGGCATCCATCCGAAAGATTCCCTGGCGCTGGGAGTCAATATTCTGACCTACAGCCTGCTGCAATAAAAAAGCCACGCCACGGCAATTGTGCACGTGGCGTGGCTTTGCCCTCACTCAGCACTGCTGCTGCAGCTGCAGACCGCAGCAGCATATTTGGCTTTATTCGGCAGCCTTCCCGACTTGGAAGCGGAATTCCTTGCCAGCGGGGTCGTATCCTACGGTCAGCGTCTTGCCCTCACCCACCTCCCCGGCGATTATCATCCGGGAAATCGGATTCTCCAGACGTTTGGTGATGACCCGTTTCAGGGGCCGGGCACCGTACACCGGATCGAAGCCTTCCGCGGCCAGGGCATCTTCGGCCTCCGCAGTGACCTTGAATCCGATGCTGTTTTCCGTCAACCGGGCAGCGAAATCCTGTAGCTGCACTTTGACGATTTCACGGATATGCCCGCGTTCGAGGCGATGGAACACCACCACGTCATCCAGGCGATTCAGGAATTCCGGCCGGAAGCAGCCGCGCAGCTCATTGACCACCCGCTGCCGCATCTGCTCGTAATCATTGCCGGAGAACTCGGCAATTTCCTTGCTGCCGATATTCGAGGTCATAATGATCACGCTGTTCTTGAAGTCCACCAGGCGGCCCTGGGAATCAGTCAAGCGGCCGTCGTCAAGAACCTGGAGCAGGATGTTGAACACATCCGGGTGCGCCTTCTCGATTTCATCGAGCAGCAGCACGGCGTGCGGCTTCTTCGAGATCGCCTCGGTCAGCAGGCCACCCTGGTCGAAGCCGACATAGCCCGGCGGGGCGCCGATCAGCCGCGAGACGGTGTGCCGCTCCATGTATTCCGACATGTCGAAGCGGAGCAGCTCGACGCCGAGTGAGTTGGCGAGCTGCCGGGCCACCTCGGTCTTGCCGACGCCGGTC
>JAAYYJ010000546.1 GCA_012515455.1 Oligosphaeraceae bacterium | reverse complement strand
TTCCCAATCATGCGCTGTACAAATGCTACGAGCCGGGCTCGATCATGAAAGGTCTCAGCATCGCCTGCGCCATAGAAAATCGCTGTGTGAGTCTGGACAGCGAATATGACTGCGAGCATGGCCACTGGCGGTATGGCGGGCGGGCGTTGCGGGACACCCACGGGTATGGTGTTTTGAGTGTCGCCAAGATCATTCAGAAGTCCAGCAATATCGGTACCGCCAAGATTGCTCTGGATATGGGCGAAGAGCTGACCAGCAAGGGGCTGGCGGCCTTTTGCTTGGGACAGCCTACCGGGGTTGGCTTCTATCCCGCTGGTGAGAAACCGCGGGTGTTCGCCAACGAATCCCGGGGGTTGTTCAAGCCGTTGAAGTACTGGGATACCCTGACCGTGACCCGGATGCCCATTGGTCAGGGGGTATCAATGACGCCCTGGCAGATTATACAGGCCTGGTCCGCCCTGGCCAATGGCGGGGTGATGATGCAGCCTTATATTGTCGAAAAAGTAGTCTATCCGGACGGGCATACAGTCTATTCCCAGCCGCACTGCAAGGCCACCCCGATTTCACGGGAAACCGCGCAGATTATGACTAGCGCCTTGAAGTTGGTCACTCAGAAAGAAGGCACAGGCCGCTCTGCCGCGGTCAAGGGTTACGAGATAGCCGGCAAGACCGGTACCGCCCAGATCTGGGTCCCAGCCGATCCGGTGAGCAAGAGCAAGGGCTATTACTCCAACAGCATGAATTTCTCCTCGTTTGTCGGCTTTGCACCTGCTGACAATCCGGCCTTCGTACTGCTGGTCTCGGTTGAGAATCCCAAGGGCAGCTTTCGCACCGGCGGCGTGGTCTGCGGAGAGACTTTCGCCAGCATCGCCAAAAGCACGCTGGAGTATTTGCAGATACCACCGCAGTTAGACCTGGCGGAGGAGAGCGACGAGCAGCGCCGGCTGAAGACCGCATCGTTACGCTGAGGTCTTCGTCCGGGGAAGGAGTCAGTGCGCCTGCCTGGAGGCGGGGGTGCGGGTGTGTGTAAGCTTACCAGCGGGTCGGCGCCCAGGAGAAATCCGGCCAGTCAGTGGTTAGGCCGCGGAATAGATAATCGCTCTGACCCTCGGCGTGGCCGTCCAGCATCACGACGTTGAAATATTTCCCGTGTCTGATGGCCGGCAGTCCGAAGCGGGCGCGCAGATAGGTGGCGTAGGATGAGGAACCGGACATGGCCGGGCCCTTGTCCGCAATGGCGTAGGTCACTGCCGGTTGCACGGCCGAAGAAAATTTCCGGTATTCCCGGGGTGAGGAATTGGAGGCCGCGTATTCGTAGTTGAGGTAACGGTTAATACCGTAATGGGTGCCTTTCCAGCTGTTCCAGAAGCTGTTCAGGTTGTTCAGGTCCCGGCGGTCTTCCGAGGGACAGGCGAATTGCGACGGGATGTAGGTCAAGCCGCTGGTGGGTTTTTTTTCCTGGATCAGCCCCATGATTATATAACAGGCGGGCCACCAGGTGGTCTCGGTGTACGTGAACTGCACCGGGGTAAGATAATCGTCATAGAGGTCACTGTAACTTTGCACCGCAAAACCGAGAGATTTGAGGTTGGACAGGCATTTGGTGCGCTGTGCGGATAAGCGGGCTTTGCTGAGGGCCGGCAGCAGCATGGAGGCCAGTACGGCAATGATAGCAATTACGACTAACAGCTCAATCAATGTAAATCGTTTGGCCATAACAGAACACTCCTATAGTTCACACCGAAGCCGGATTCTTGCTGCAACTGTAGTTTAACAAGTTCTCTGGCTACAATATCCTG
>JAAYYJ010000545.1 GCA_012515455.1 Oligosphaeraceae bacterium | reverse complement strand
CACAAATCATCCAGACGGTCCGGCATACCATCGATGCCAGTCCGCCGGAACTCTCGGCCCGCCTGATTGACAACGGCATCACCCTGGCCGGCGGCGGCTCGCAGCTGCGCGGCTTGGACAAGCTGATTTCCGAAGAGACCGGCCTGGCGGTGCGGTTGGGTAAAGACCCCCTGAAAGCAGTAGTCAACGGCACGGGGCTGATGCTGGAACACGCCAACCAACTCTTCAGCCAGCCCACCAGTTCGCTGATCGGCAAAGGCCGGAGGGTCTGACTGCGGTGCCCCGCGCAGTTGACAGAAGGCAGCCGCCCGAGCCCAGGATGTGGGTGTATCCGCTGCCTCAGGGCTGGGTGGCTTATGCCGGCAAGACTGACACCGACAACGACCTGCTGTCATGCTCGTTCGCCCGGAAAACCGACTATTGGTTCCATGCCCACGCGGTACAGGGCAGTCATGTCATTCTGCGCGGCCCGGAGAACTGCGCTCCGGAGCGCGCGGTACTCGAGCTGGCGGCGGCCATCGCCGCCTGGCACAGCAAGGCCCGCCACGGCGGCAGCTGCAAGGTCGACTGCACCTTGGCCGGAAATGTCAGCAAGCCCACGGGCGCTCCGCCGGGCACGGTCAGCCTCAGCCATTCCCGCCTGCTGAAAGTCCAGCCGGGACTGTGGGTGAACTCAGCAGCACCAGAGCCTTCCTGAAGCAATTCTCTGGACCGCAAGCCAGTCCCCACAGACAGACTGGAATTATTCTCCACAAGGCAAAGGTCAATGCAATCAATTGTGGTCATGGAGCCGGAACAGCATGCATAAATCCCTTCTTGCAGGAATAGCGTCCCTGCTGCTGTCTGGTGCAATCCTGTGGGCCGATGGCCCCTGCCCCCTCATACTCGTCAATCCGGACGCCTTGGAGCTGGGCAAAATCCTCGCCAGTACAGGCCGTGAGTTCAGCCTCACTCTGCGCAACAGCAGCACTGCGACGGTCCGCCTGCAGAATCTCCGCTTCAGCTGCCCCTGCCTGAGCCTGCGCGATTCCGCCAGCGGTGAAATCGCCCCGGGCATGAACCGAGAGCTGCGCTTGTATCTTGATGCGCGTCAGGTCCAGAAAGGTCTCTTCTCCCGCACGATCTTCCTGGAATGCCCAGGATATCTGCCCCTGGTCCTGACGGTCAGGGGAGAAAGCGTGCCGCTGCTGAGCCTGAAACCCGCTGCCGCCTTGGATTTCGGCAACTTCGAGGGCCAGTTCCTGGACTGGCTGCGGGTGATTCAGCTCCAGGTGACTTTACCGGAATTCTCCCGCCAGTTTGTTCTGCACCCACCCCAGGAGTCGCGGCGTTTTTTCCTGGACCTGCAGCAGGTTTCCGCCGGCGCGGCGAAACTGGCGATCCGCCCCCGCCTGCCCCTGCCTCCCGGCAGCTTTGTGGAAGAGATCATCCTGCGCCTGGGACCGGATGACCAGCAGGAAGAAATCCGGGTCAGCCTGTCTGGCACCGTCACCGGCCTGCGTCTCAGCGCGGAACCGCGCCAGCTGAACCTCCGGCCTGACCATGCCGCAGCGCTGCTGCAGATCAGCACTGACCACAGCCGCCATGCAGGTGCGCGCAGGAGGGTGCAGGACCGACGCAGCAACCGCCCAGGGGTCAGTCGGGAAGACATTGCCGCCGAGGAAGAGCAACAGCGCACTGCCTGGTATTGGCAGACCATTGCTGCGCAACTGCAGGTCAGTGCCCCCCCCGGCCTGCAGACCGAGCTGCTGCCGCAGGAACAAGGCCTGCAGCTGCGGGTACAGCGCAACGCGGATTTTCAGCTGCCGCCAGACAAAGCCGCCATACTGTTGCAGCTGGCGGACCGGACAGTGCTGAAAATACCGCTGCAGGGGCCATAACCCAATCTTACTTTGCGCTGTAGCCTCCGTCAACCGGGATATTGCAGCCGGTCAGATAAGCAGAGGCATCCGAGGCCAGAAAAACCACAATCCCTTTCAGGTCGGTATCGTTGGCCATGCGCCCCAGCATCGTGTTGGCACAATAATTCTGGACAAAGGCCTCCGGCTGCCGGTTGAAGAACCCGCCCGGGTGGATGCAATTCACCCGGACCTGCCAAGGACCTAGCTCGCTGGCAGCCCAGCGGGTGAAATTGACCATCCCGCCTTTCTCATAAAAATAAATCGGTGAGGCGGTCTTCATCTCCGTGCCGCGGTAATTGACGGGATTAGGTCCCAGCAGCCCCATGTATGAGCCGATATTGATGATTGAACCGGAGCGTTGTTTTTTCATCTGTTCGGCGGCCAAGCGGGTCAACGCGAACAGGGCCGAGGCATTGATATGCAGGCTGCGGTCGAATTCCGCCATGGGCAGGTCCCAAGCTGCAGTAGCACAGCGGGTGACCGCGTTGTTGACCAGGATGTCCAGGCGCCCGGTGCGGGCGATCACCTCCTGCACCACCCGCTCAATCTGCGCTTCGCTCTCCAGGTCCAGTTCCAACGCCGTGGCACCATGTTCACTGGCTACAGCCTGCAGAGTCTCCTGATTCCGGGAGGCGATAAAGGTGTTTGCGCCGGCCTCAGCCAGAGCGGCGGTCAGCTGGCGTCCATACAAGCCGGCACCGCCGGTCAGCAGCGCGGTCTTGCCCGCCAGCGAAAAACTCTCCAGGACTTTCTGCATCTTGGTTCTCTCCTTGTAGTTCGCAGCGCCGTCAATCCTATCCACCTTGGCCTACGGCAGGCGAAACAGTATCGGCCGGCGACAGCTGCGTCAGAATAGAGCGAATTTTCTCCAATGTCACCGGTTTAAGCAGGATGGCATCGAAGCCGTCCATCGCCGGATTGCCGGCGACGTTGGTATCCGCGGTCACTGCCACCACCTTTACCTCCCGCCACTCCGGTCGCGCCTGGATCTGACTCAGCAGCTCGCAGCCGCTCATGCCCGGCATCCAAATATCAGTAAAGACCATGGCCGGGATGTCCTGCTCGATCTTCTTCAGAGCCTCCGCTCCAGACTCAGCCGTCACAACCGAAACGGAAAACTTCCGCAACATCGCCAGCAGTACTTTCAAGTTCATCGTCACATCATCCACCAGCAGCACCTTGATGGGGAAATCCTGGCTGGCAGTATCCTCCTGCACGACATTACTGCCCCGCACCTGTTCTGAGACCGGCACCTCCTGGAGCAGCAGAGTGAAGGTCGAGCCCTGGCCCGGTACGCTCTGCAAGGACAACTGGCCGTGCATGCAGTCCGCCAACCGGCGGGAAATGGCCAGGCCCAGGCCAGTGCCCTTAAAGACCCGGCTGTCCCGAACCGCATCCTGCTGCACGAAGGGCGCAAATATCTTCTCCTGCGCGGCAGGCTCAATGCCGAGGCCGGTATCGGTGACACTGATCGATAACTGCCCGACTTTGTCGCCGGTCCTCTGGAAGGACATGGCAACGCTCACCCCCCCATGTTCGGTGAATTTGATGGCATTGCCAAGCAAATTGAAGAGAATCTGCCGCAGCCGCAAGCTGTCCAGCTCCAACAGCGGCAGGTCCTCGCAGCATTCGATCTCCAGATACAGGCCTTTGCTTCTCACTGACTGCCGGAATACCGACCGGAGCTCCACCACCAGCTCCAACACATCAGTCAATTG
>JAAYYJ010000054.1 GCA_012515455.1 Oligosphaeraceae bacterium | reverse complement strand
GGACCCTGTCCCCGCCCCGGCCCTTGACCCCCATCACGACCGCTATGACCCGCCCCTGCTCACGCTCACAGGTCGCCACCAGACAGTACCCCGCCTGATCGGTCATGCCAGTCTTCATGCCGTTCACCCCCGGACAGCTGCGGAGAAGACGGTTGGTGCTGTCCAGCTGGAACGGCTTCTGGGTGTTTTCCCGGATATATTCCTGCCAGGTGGCAGTCCATTTCATCACCTCAGGATACTGCCACAGCCGCTCGGCCAAATAGGCCAATTCCAAAATGCAACCCTGATTCTCCTGTCCTTCCCGTCCATGCGGCAGACCGTGCGCATTGTTGAACACAAAGCGCCGGCAACCCAGCTGCCGGGCGCGATTATTCATTCGCTTCACAAATTCTTCATGACTGCCGCCGCCCAGAAACTCGCCCAACAAGAAGGCGCAGTCATTGGCACTGCGGATCAGGACGCATTTCAGTAGCTCGTCAACCGTGAAGGTCTCACGCGGGTCCAGCCAGACCTGACGAGTGCCAATCCGGGTCGCGTTCTTGCTGACCCGGACCGGGGTCTGCAGAGTAATCCCAGCACTGCCCTGGTGAATTTCCTCCATCACCAGCAGGGAAGTCATCATCTTGGTCAAGGAGGCAATAGGATAAGCAGAATTAACCTTCTTCCCCCAGAGCAGGCGGCGGTCGGGAAGGGTGAATACACCTGCAGCCTGACAGACATCCGTCGACTTCAATAATGCCGCCGGGGGGGTAAGCCCCGCAGGGATAAAATAATCGTCCGAGAACGCGGGCAACTCCGCTGCAGCCGCACCAGTCGGGCCCGGAACCGCCCCGGATGCCCCGGAACTGCCGCCAGACAGCTCCGACACCGACTCACCTGACTCCGCTGTCTCCTCTGCTACAGTAGACTTACGCAGGTTGTCACCGAACCAGAACATCGAAGCCAGAAAAATATGTCCGGCCAAAACTATGCCCAGCAAAAAATATTTCAACATGGTCGCTGCCTTTATGTTGTGCCATGCTGCCCAGAACTACCCCCAAGCAACAACCATCGCTCAGGCCCCCTGGGAGGACGCCGCAGAAGGCTTCCGGGTGCCCCGGGGACGGCGGCGGCGGCGTTTGTGGGGTATCGCCGGAATAACCCCTGCATCGGCATCGTCGATTGCATCTTCAGATTGGGCCGGCAAAGGAGGAACCGCAACATTGATCTCCGGCAAAACCGCCAGTATGTTATCGTTCCAGGAAAAAATCTCCACCAGCATTGCCACCAGCGCACGGGCATGGCGGTATTCAATATGGCTTAGTGCCCGCGGCGATACCGGGCGCGCCAGCAAGCGCGGCACCAAGTAACAGATATTACGAATACGATTGGCAAAAAATTTGGGCAGCGCATAGCCGTCAAAAATCAGGCGGATGGCTTTTTCCGCTGTAGCGTCGGTGTTCGCATCGCGTTTCCAGAATGCCGTCATGTCCTGAGGATTGAGCGCACTCATCAGGAACGGCAGACAGGGGGTGGCCAGAGCCAGGCCGCGGGAGTTTCCCAGATTTCCAGCGGACACCTCGCGGTCCCTGATACTCAGCAGCTGTCGGGCCAGCACCCCCTCGGACTCTTCCCAGGACTGCGACATCACCGGCCAGATGTACTCCAGCAAACCGTAAGCCTGCAGCCGGCTCAAGACCAGCTCAGCTTTACTCGAACAAAGTATCTTCAACAATTCTTCAAATAGACGCGACGAGGAAGCCAGAGTAATCTTCTCCCGCATCGCCTTCAAGGCCTTGCTCACCTCACGGGAAAGATGAAAATCAAATTGCCCGCACAGCTTCACCGCCCGCAACATCCGCACCGGGTCCTCAGTAAAACGCTGCACGGGGTCGCCAATAGCCCACACTACTTTGCGCTTCAAATCCTTCTGACCACCAGAAAAATCAATCACCCCGCGATCACCTATCACATCGTAATACATGGCATTGACGGTAAAGTCGCGCCGGGCTGCATCTTCTTCCAAGGTCCCGAATTCGTTGTCCCGCCAGATCATACCGTCCCGGTCATCCTCGCGACCGCGGCGTTCATCCTCGGTGGGACAGCGCCGGAAGGTGCTGACCTCATAGATGTCTTTTTTGAAAAACACATGCGTCAGCCGGAAGCGCCGACCAATAATGCGCGAATTGCGCCGGCCGAACACCGCCCTGATTTCCTCCGGCGAGGCAGAGGTGGCAATGTCATAATCCTTGGGCTCGCGACCCAGCAGCAAATCGCGGACCGCGCCGCCGACAATATATGCCTCGTAGCCGCTCTCAACCAGTTTGCGGACGATGGCACAGGGTTCTGATTTTAACTTATTGCGAATAGGCATCTGTTCATAACGTCGAAAGTGTTCGTAAAAAGCCGCACCCAGGATAAACTCACCACGGCAATGACATTTGCTCCGGCGACGGCTCCAAAATCTCCCGGACCGGGGCAAAACTCAGGCGATGCTCGGGACATGGCCCCAAACGGCGCAAGGCCGCCAAATGCTCCGCCGTCCCGTACCCCTTGTGCCGGGCAAAACCATACCCGGGATACTGCCGGTCAAACTCCAGCATCAATGCATCACGATGACTCTTGGCCAAAATACTCGCCGCCGCGATGCTGGCCGATAACCCGTCACCCTTGACGATAAAACGAGCAGGAACCGGAAAATCACGTACCGGCAGACCATCAATTAAGGCAAAATCAGGACCGGGCTGCAAACTGCTGACGCTCTCCCGCATACACTCGTGCGTGGCCTGCAGGATATTCAGACGGTCAATCTCGGGGGCTGAACGCAAAGCAAACGCATAGCGCACCCGCAGGTCCCCCCGTAATGCCTGGGCCAGTTCCTCCCGCCGCACCGGACTCAAAGCCTTGGAATCCTGCACCGGCAGCCCAAAATCCGGCTCCAGGGGCAGAATTACCGCTGCCACCACCACCGGACCGGCCAGGGGACCGCGACCGACCTCATCCACACCAGCCACTACCTGCACCCCCGGCAGCAACCGCGCCTGGCGCTCAAAACTGAACATATCAATGCACGGACGCGCCTTCTTCACCATTCCCGCCTGCAGGCTAAAAACGCTACGCTTCTTCCCTTCCCCCACGCCTCTCCCGGCCGGAAAATGCCGCGCTGCCGGATGGAAGGGAAAAACGCGCCCGCCAACCAGCAACAGCTGCGGCCACAAAAAAAATGGTGGCCTCTTGCAAGAG
>JAAYYJ010000544.1 GCA_012515455.1 Oligosphaeraceae bacterium | reverse complement strand
TTGCTCGTTTATGCAGGAGATTGCCGAGTATCCGCTGATTATGTGCACCACGCTGCTGGAATACTGCTATCTGGCGCAGGATTATGACTTCGTGCGCAAACGTTTGGCCGCTTTCGCAGATGTGCTGGATTTTTATCGCGAGCAGTACGCCGAGCCGAACGGCCTGCTGAACAACCTCGACAAGTGGTGCGTGGTGGAATGGCCGGCGAGCATGCGCGATGGTTACGATGTCGATCTCACCGAAGGAAGACCGTGCCTCAGCAAGCACAATGTGATTAACGCCTACTATCTGGGTGCCATTAAATGCCTCAATAAGGTCGCCGGAATGATCGGGGTTAAGCCCTATCTGGCGCCAGAGCAGACGCAAAACCTGCAGCAAACATTCGTTCAGGCCTTCTATGCGCCAGAGCAGCATCTTTTCCGGGACAGTGTCAGTTCCGACCATGTCAGCCTGCCCGGGAATGTCATCGCCTGGTGGTTCGAGCTGTTCCCTGAGCGCGCCGGGGTGGAACGGCTTAAGCAGATGATCCGGGAAAAACGCCTGTCACAGAGCCTGTTCTTTATCACCTTCCCGATGTTCTGCGCCTTGAGCCGGGAGGGCGAGGACGAGCTGATGCACGCTCTGCTGACAGACGAAAACGCCTGGCTGAAAATGCTCGCCCAGGGCGCGACCAGGACCTTCGAGGGCTGGAGCAAGGACCTCAAGCGCAATGCCTCGCTCTTTCATCTGACATTGTCATACGGTGCGGCCTTCCTGACCGACTGGGATATCAGGGAAATCTTCCGCTTTTAACTCCAATCACACAAGAGGCTGTGACAACAGAAAAGCCGATGCGAGACCCGAAATTTGCGTTCAGCCAAGTGGAGTCGTTGGACTGGTCGGCCGTGCGTTGCTATGGCGGGCGGGAATATCCATCCGCATATTCGCTGCGGGTGCCTTTGCAGTTTCCGGAATCTGACCGGCTGATTCTCTGTGACCCGGCTCTGAATCTCAGTGTGCTGCCAGTGCCTCCTGATTTGCGCACCCATGACGCGGAGACCGCGGCCAGGCTGAAGCGGATCATCTCGCTGGTAAGCAGCTTCGCCCTGGAGGACCCTCCCTGGGTGCCGGAATTCCGCCGCACTGAGCTGCAGCGCCATCCGGAGGGCTTGCCAATCATCACCATGCGCTATTTTTGCCGCGATCTGCTGTATGAGTTCACTTATGCGACCGACAAGAATGGTTTTATCCATATTGCTGTCCGGGTTGAGAATCAGCATTGGGAAGCTCAGTCCCCGACTCTGCGCTGGAAGGTGTTTTTCGGTTCTGAGGGTGATTTGTTTGATTACCATTATGTCCCCTTCGACTGGACTGCGCGGCGCTGGCGCCCGGAAAATGCTGTCAGTTACCGGCCGGAGACACAGCAGTTGTGCTGGAAAGGCACCCCCTTTGCTCGGGTGTCAGCGGGAGCATACCGTCTGGAATGGCAAGAAAAGTGTCAGTTCCCAGCTGAAATCTATAACCAGAAATTCAACTGCAGCGCCCCCTATTACGTACAGCCAGAAATGCAGCTGCGCAGTTGCGGACAGCTGCTGCAGTTTCAGACAGCGCTGGCACCAGGTGAAAGCCAGTCCTTCAACCTGATTCTGAGTAGTGATTTCAGCACCCCTGTTATCACCCCGAGATTGAGCGCGAAGAAGCGCTTTCTGATAATCCAGAAACAATGGCGGGAAGAGCTGCACCAGCACCTGACCTCAGATATCGATTTCGGTGATGAACGGGAAAATCAAGTCCTGTGCAGTCTGTTCCTGACGAACCGCCAGTATCTGCTGAAACTGCAGTCTGCAACGTTCGGAACGGTTGTCCAGCCGTGTCAGGGCAGCAGCAGCGAGCGTTTTTATGTCTGGGTCTGGGAGGCGATGTGCATGCTGCTGGCGCATCTGCAGCTGGGGGATTTTAAAACTGTCCGGAAAGTGCTGGGATTCATCTTCCTGCTCCAGGATGGCGGCTGTCCCCCGCAGGGTGAATTTACTCAGCTGCAGGGTGCCATCGGGACCACCGGCCCGCGCTGGGCCAACTCCACTGGCGCAGCACTGTTGCTGGCCGCCGATTATCTGCTGCTCTCACAGGATAATGCATTCCGGCGGCAGTACCTGCCGAAGATGCTGCGGGCGGCGCATTGGATTATCAGTCAGCAGCAGGCCACGGACTGCCCCGGGGTGCCGGAATTGCAGCGGGGGCTGTTCCCGCCGGCCTGGGCTACGGACGGCGATTACGGACTGATTTACACCGCCACTGATATCTGGTCCTGCGCCGGGCTGTCCCGCCTGGCCGGGCTGCTGCAACAGCTGGGGCATAGCGCCAGTGGAGAAATCTCCCGGGCGGCCGAGCAGTACCGGCAGAATCTCCGCCGGACCATGCAGGCATTGCAGCAGGAGAACGGCTACATCCCCCGAAAGCTCTCAGATGCGGGGCGGCTGGCGCCAAAATTTGAGAACTTGACCACTGTCATCCGCTGCATCCCGGCCGGGATTTTTACTGCGCAAGAAGCCTTCCTGCAGAAATATGTGTCCTACTGCGAGGAGATGTTGTTCCGCTATCCTTTTTTGGTGATGATGGACTACGAAGTCGCTTATATCGGCAACAACGAATTGGCATATCAGCAATACTATCTGCAGCGCGGGGAGTGGAAAAAAGCCTGGTTGGCTTTCCGGTCTTTTTGGCTCTATGGCATGACCGAAGACCTGTTCCTGACGCAGGAGCGCTACTCGACCTTGAACCCGGCTTTTGCCCCCTGGCAGCCGAATTCCAGCAATAACGGC
>JAAYYJ010000053.1 GCA_012515455.1 Oligosphaeraceae bacterium | reverse complement strand
CGGTTGTGCTGAAAACAGACAAAACCGTCGGCGCCCAGCTGCCGCGCCAGCTGGATTTGTTCGGCTGCCGCCGCCGGGTCTTCCAGCAGATGGATGCCGATGCCGGGATAGATCGGCAGGCGGTTCTGCACCAGCCTGGCCTGTTCCTGCAGGTAGTAGGAGAATTCCTGGGCCGAGGATTCGTAATTCATCGGGCAGACGAAATCCAGCAGCCGGTCTTCCACCCAGGACAAGGCATCCTGGGCAATCGCAAAACGGGCGCTCTCCCAATTGCCGTAGACTGCAGCCGAGATTTTGATCTCCGGGCGCAGGGCTTTGGCCTGCTGCGAGACTTCCCGCACCAGACGGGTGATATTCTCCTGCCGCCACAGTGTATATTCACTATACAGACGGCCGTTCTGGAGGCAATCCTGGGGCCAGCGCTCGACTTTTGCCCCCAGGGATGCTTCGAACGCCGCCCGGGCACTGTCACTGAAGTCGCAGTTGCCGTCCGGGTAGCGGATATAGTCGAAATGCAGGCCGTCCACCGGATAGCGCTGCACGATCTCCAGCATCGACTCCAGCTCCAGGCGGAAATTCTCTTCCAGATGCGGTGCCAGGAACAGTGTCTGCTGGCCGTCGACGGTCACTTGCGTGCGACCGGCTTTCTGCATCGCTTCACGCAGCGCCGGCGGCGTGCGGTGGCCCATGAACCAATTGACCTTCCAGACATGCATCTCGACGTGATATTTGCGGCAGGCATCCAGGCACTCCTGGAGGAGATCGCGCTTGTCCCGTCCCTCGCCCAGGCTGGGATGCTGGGGCAGCACCGCGCTGGGATAATCGGCCACATAGCCCCAGAGCAGATTCGGGAAGATGGCATTGAAGCCGTTTTCCGCCAGGACCCGCACGGTCTTGTCCCAGCCCCAGTCGGCTATGCCGTAGGGTGAATGCAGCCAGACGCCGCGCAGTTCGCCATCCCGGGAGGGACTGGCCAGGGCGAAGGCGAGCCGGGCCTGCCGGCGCGCCTCGCCGGTCAGACGGTAGGCCTGGGAATACAGCTTGGCGGTGAAAGCCGTCTGGGCTTCCTGCTGCAGTTTTTGGGCGCTGTGCAAAGCCTGTTCCGCCCGGTCGCCGCCGTTGCGGTGGCGGCAGAACCGGGCCAAGTCATCCAGACTCTGCAGCCCGGCGATATCGACTATCTGCTGCAGGCGCTGCTCGCTGAGGCGCTGCCAGACTGCGGGCAGCCAGTGTCCGATGAAAGCCAGCAGGAACTGCTGCGCCGCAGCATTGTCCTGGCCGAGGTATACGTGTGACATGTAGAAGCCATGGTGGTTGGCGACAATGCCCGGTCGCCCGCTGTCCTGACCGTCCTGACTGCGGAACGTCGCCAGGACGGCGGCCGGCTGAGGGCTGCTGCGGTCCAGCACAGGCTCCAGCAGATTGTAGGAGCGCTGGGCCAGAAAAGACGGGCTCCCCGGCCAGGCCTGCGGGGTGAACTGCAGGCCGCTGACCGCACCCAGGGCGGTTTTGTCCACATACTGGCAGCGGCTGATGCCCAGCAGGGGCAATATCTGCGGGTCCTGATTGTAGAAGACACCCAATTTGCCACCGGACTGGACAAAGGCCGTGACGGCCGCCGCAGTTTCCGGCGCCAGAAGATGGTTCTGAGGCAGGAACAAGATTTTGCAGCCAGCCAGTTCTGACGCACTGACATGGTCATCACGCACATTTTTCCAGGGCAGGGACAGAGCTTGCAGGCAGTCGGTGATGGCGCGGGCGTGCAGGTCAAGCTCGGCTTGCGGCGGCGAGCCGGGACGCTGGCGGCCCTGCAGCACCGCGATTTCCTGCGCGGACAGCAGGACGGTCAGCAGCAGGCAGGAGATGTACAGCAGTCTCAACATGCGCTTACCTCGCTAAGGTCATAACCAGACGGCCCAGCTGAGGCTTGACTTCCTGCAGGCGGACCTGCAGCTCCTCACCCGGATAATGCCGGTCTCGGGTCATAACCACCCCGCGCTCGTAGAACCCGGCCAGCTCGGCCAGGACCATCACACCCTCCAAGCGGACAATGGTCGCGCGGTAATCCTGGTCCATCCCAGTCCGGCGCAGGTACTCCAGCACCCAGTAGCGCCGGGCTTCGCGCTCCAAGGCCCGGTTCTGGCTGGTGGTGCTCTCGACATTGTCCAGGACGGCGAACAGCTCTTCCTGGGTGTACGGCAGCGCCTGCGCACACAGATGCGCGGTCAATTGACGCTGGATAACCAGGTCGGCGTAGCGCCGCAGCGGCGAGCTGACCTGCGTATACAAATCCAGCCCCAGGCCGGCATGCGGCTGCGGGCAGGTGGACAGACGGGTGCGCTTCATCTTGCGTACCTCGCGGTCGAAATCCAGGGCGTGGTAAGGATGCACCGGATGCACCGGTTCGGATGACATGTCCTGCACCCGGTAGATGATGGGGATCTCATGGCGCAGGGCATAACGTGCCGCGAGATGATTGGCCAAAATCATAAATTCCTGCACCAGGTTGTGGCTCGGGGTGTCTGGGTCGTCCTCATGCAGCGAAATCTCGTTCCCGCGGACCGTGATTTTAAGCTCGGGCCGGTTCAAGGAGACCGCACCGGCCTCCTCCCGGACCTGCCGCAAGTGCCCGCCCAGGCGCTGCAGCGCCTGCAGCGCGGCGCCGGTTTCGCCCTCACCGGTGGCCAGCAGCGCGTCGGCTGCATGATAAGTCAGGCGGCGGGCGACCTTGATTTGGGACAGCGTCATCTCCCAGTCCAGCAATTCGCCCTCGGGTGAGAATTCGACCAGGAAACTCAGGGCCGGGCGCAGTTTGCCGGCTTCCAGGCTGGCCAGATCACAGCCGAGGCGTTCCGGGAACATCGTGACCACGGTAGTAGGCAGGTACAACGACAGCGGCCGCTCCACCGCGACAGCATCCAGGATGTCATCCTTGCTGACCAAGCAGGACGGTGCGGCCAGGTGAATGCCGACCCGCAGACCGCCCGCCGGGCTGGGGCGGACTGACAGCGCGTCGTCGATTTCCCGGGTCTCGGCATCGTCGATGCTGAAGGCGTATTCGGCGCATAAATCCCGCCGCCTGGCGCGCTCCTGCACCAGGGTCTCGAAATCCGGCAAAGCATCCGCGTGCTGTGCGGCGGCGGCCGGAAAAGCGGCGTGGATACCGTTGACCAGCAGGAATTCGTCGGCGTTTTCCGGCAGCCGGGAGAGTTTTTTCAGCAACCGCAGGGCGGTTTCGCGCGCAGTCTTGCCTTGCGGGTAGTCGGACAGGAGATTGACGGCCTCGCTGTTGAAGCCACAGAGGAGATAATCCAAGGTCAGCTTGACAAAGGGTTCCATTTCGGCCGGCACCGCCGCGGGGCCGGCCGCGGTGCTGCTGTTCAGTACCGCAGACAACCAGGCGCGCTGCCGTTCTTTCAAGGCAGCTTTGGCCGCGCGCTCCTGCCGCAGGCGCTCAAGTTCAGCGATGCCCTCCGCGGTCCGGGGGCTGAATTCCTGCCCCTGACGCTGGAAATGCAGGTTGTCAGCGGCCAGCTTGCGGGCCATGGCCGAGAGCTGCAGCGGCTCCGCGGCAGCAAAATAGTGCCGGCAGATATCCTCCAGGGTCAGACTGCCGCCACCGCGTTCCAGCAGGTCCGCCCAGAGCAGTTCGACATCAATTTCCGCCATGGTCTCCTGAATGCGTTCCTGCAGCAGTGCCAGAGCGGTGATATAATCTTTTTTGGCTTTGCCATGAATGGTCAGAACCTGGCGGGCCGATACTTTGCGGGGAGGAGGCAGCACACCCTGGACCTGCAGGCGTTCGTCACCGCCTTTGACCACAATGCCCAGGCACATTTCATTGTTGGCAAAATAATCGATAATGCTGTTATCTTCAACGAACATGCAAAAATCTTTCGGGTTGAGGTGGGAGCGTCCTGCGCGGTGGAGACGGAGCACGAAGGTTCAGGAGCCGGCCCGGGAACAAGAAAAAACCACGGGCAAGGTCCTCGTCCGTGGTTCAGGCAGGTACGACAAGCGCAGAAAAAACCATCAGCGTTGGGGTCTGCCACCGCGCCTGTCACCCCCGCCGAAGCCCCCGCCGAACCCCCCGCCGGTGATTTCCAGGATGTCCTTGACGCTACCTGACAGCGTCGCAGCGCTAATGCCGTTGCGTTCAGCCAGATTGTTCAGCAGGAGCTCTTGCACCGATTCCCGCATGTCCCGCAGGGCCTGGTAGTTTTCCCGCATGGTGTCGCGGTCAGTGCTGCCGCCGGCGGCCATCAGCTCGTCATTGGCGGAGAGCAGGTCGCGGTACCGGGTCAGCAATTCGCGCTGTTCGCCAGTCATCCGGGAGACATCCAGATTCTTGAAAAAGTTGTCCCGGTTGGCAATGCGTTCCTGGTTCCGGCGCTGCATGTCCTCCCGGAAATTCTGGATGCGGGCGTACTCCTGCGGATTTTCCGTCCGGAGGCGCTCCATGCGCTCCTGCATGCCCTCGCGGTTGCGGGGGGCGCTGCCGCGTTCCCGCTGCCCCTCCTCGCGGTTGCGGGGGCGGTTGCCTTCCAGCTGTTTTTTCAACTCCGCCAGCTCCGCGTCCCGCATGTCCAGCAGCTGCTCCAGCTTGGCTAAGGTGCCGTTGTCGCCGGCGGTCTGGGCCGGTTTGCTGGCTGCCAGGGTCTTCAAACGCTTGTTCTCGGTCTGCAATTCTGTATTCTGCACCAGAATCTGGTCCCGGGCTGCAGCTGTCTCAGACAGTTGCTCACGCAGGCTGCCGGCATCCAGGTGACTATACATAGCCGCGACAAAAAAAAGCAGGTTCCCAAACAGCAATACCACTAAAAAGGTCCGATTCGGGTTCTCGAAATTCATGCCGTGGCCTCCTGGACAAAATTCATGCTCGGATGTATCTCAAAAAACGTCTGCCGAGGCATAAAATTGCCTGCGCGGGCAAAAAAGTCCCGCTCTCCGGGGGGCAAAACTGTACTTTCTGCTGCGGGCGTTATTTCATGGTCTGAACGTCATGCAGGCGCAGTTGCGGGACGGCTGTGCCGTTAAAGCGGTTGATATGGGGTGAGAACACGATGTCCCAGGGCTGGGGGGGGAAGTCATCCGGGAGGCGGCCGAAGGCGATGAACTGCATTCTGGCGCCGTTCTCGTCCCGGATGATGCCGCGGGTATGGTTGCGCCCGGCCAGGTTGCGTCGTTCGCAATATATTCCCCGGGCCAGGAACACCGGCTCGGGGTTGCCGTGCCCGAAGGGCTCCAGCATGACCAGTTCCTGGAAGAAGACATCGTCGAGTTCATCCAGGAGGACCTGGCCGCAGACGTTCAGCATCGGTTTCATCGATTCAATGCCCAGGACCTTCTGTACCGCGACGTCGAACTGCTGACAGAACACCTCCAGCATTTCTTCGTTCAGTGACAGCCCGGCCGCCATGGCATGACCGCCGAAACGGATCAGGGTGTCAGCGCATTCATCCAGCACATTGACCAGATTCAGCATCCGGATGCTGCGGGCAGAACCAGTATACTGCCCGCTGGGATCACGGGTCAGCACCACGCTGGGACGATGATAGCGGCGGGTCAGACGCGAGGCGACAATGCCGACTACACCCTGATGCCAGCCTTCATTCCAGACCACGATGGAACGGGCAGACTCGAGGTTGTAGCGGCGGGCAATCTGATTCTCAGCGTCCTGGACCACTGCCTCCTCAATGCTCTGGCGTTCCTTGTTCCGGCAGTCCAGGACCTTGGCCAGAGCCGAGGCATCCACCATGTTGTCTGCTTCCAGGAGCTTCAGGCCGTCGGTCGGATCACCCATGCGGCCAGTGGCATTGATCCGGGGAGCGAGGCGGTAGGTGATGTCTGCAGTCTCCAGGTTCTCCCCGACTCCGGCGATGTCACACAGCGCATGGATGCCGGGACGCTGCTGCTGCGCCAGCACGCTCAACCCGTGTTTGACCAGAATGCGGTTCTCGTGCAGAAGCGGCACGATGTCGGCCACAGTACCCAAGGCGACCAGGTCCAGGCATTGGCGCAAATCCGTATCCTCGCCGCCAAAACCCATTTCGCGGCCGTATTTCAGGAATGCATGCGCGACCTTGAAGGCCACGCCGACCCCGGCCAGTTCCTGGATTTCCCGGGGCGAGCCGGGCAGCTTCGGATCGACGACCGCCAGGGCGTTCAAGGTCTCCGGGCCCGGGGTGTGGTGGTCGGTGATAATCAGGTCCAGGTTGATGTCCTGGGCGGCCAGAATAGCTTCGTGGCTGGTGATGCCGCAGTCTACCGTCAGCAGCAGATCACAATTACCGGCCGAGGCCTTGGCAATGGATTCGGCGGTCAAGCCGTACCCGTCGTCGATGCGGTGAGGGAGATAACAACCGACGTTGCCGCCATTCTTGCGCAGGACCCAGGCCAGCAGGGCCGAGGCGGTGATGCCGTCGGTGTCATAGTCGCCGTGGATAATAATGCGGTGCCCTTCTTGGATGGCCTGCCACAGACGGGCTGAGGCCTCCCGCGTCCCCGATAAACAATATGGATCGCCGATATTCTTCAGTTCAGGGTTGAGAAAATCGTGCACTTGATCCGGATTGATATCCCGAGCCAGCAATACCAAAGCAGTCGGGCGAGTCACCCCAGCTTCTTCTATCAATTCTCGGATCCGACAGTCATTTTTTTCGGTAAATTCCCAGATTCGTTCTTCCATTAGCCTTTCAAATCCTTAATTTTGTTTATTGACACAGCTAACTATACGCCATGTTTTTAATCTTTCACTCCCAAAAAGAGTTTTTTTTCGCTTTTTTTGGCAAAAAATCCTTCGTTGACTAAATTAATGGTTTAACCTTTTCAGCCCGCCGGAAAAAGGCGGCGGTGGTTCAGATGCTTGCGGGGAAGGCGTCATTATGCTGCAGAAGAAGAAAATGCTGGTCCTGCTGGCCGGTCAGTCCAATATGGCCGGTCGGGGCGCAATTGAACCAGAAGACCTGCTGGAAATCCCTGGTCTGTATAAGTTTACCGCAGCACTGCAATGGGAGGCCGCCGCCGAGCCCTTGCATTTCGACCGCGCTTTCGCCGGCACCGGCCCCGGCCGGACCTTCGGCCGGCTGCTGTTGCTCAGCCAGCCCGACTGCCCGGTCGGGCTGGTCCCCTGTGCCGTGGGAGGGTCCCCCATCTCAGCCTGGCGCCCGGGAGTGGAATTTCAGGCCGGCGAACATCCCTATGACGACACCATCCGCCGGGCCCGGGCTGCCCAGGCCGAGGGAGAATTCGCGGCCATACTCTGGCACCAGGGAGAGTCTGATGCCAAAACGCAGAATCCGGATTATGCGCTGGAGCTGCGTACGCTGGTCCTCAGACTCCGGGCCGAGCTGGGTTTGCCGGAACTGCCTTTTATCTGCGGCGAGCTCGGGCAATTCCTGGGGCCGGAGTACCTGGTCGGGCCGATCAATGCTGCCACCCGGGCGGTGGTGGCCGAGCTGCCCAGGATGGGATATGTCAGCGCCGCAGGACTGGAGTCAAAAGGCGACCAGCTGCATTTCTCCTCCGCCAGCGCCCGCGAGTTGGGACGGCGCTACTTCGAGGCTTTTCAGGCTCTGCGCTGAAAAGCCCGCCGGGGGCTCTGTCCCTTTCTGCCGGCAGGCTTGCAGAATATGGTTCCCGGAGTATATTTTTAACAAGTTCAGAAGGTCCGCGGACGGGCAGCGTGACAGGTGACGGTTGACAGTGAAGAATCAGCGGGAAATTTATGCCGGAGTGGATATCGGCACGGCTGCATGCAAGGTCTTGCTGGGGGAATTCCTGCCCGGAGACAGCTTGTCGGTGCTCGCTTTCGCAGAAGTGCCGACCCTGAAAATGTGCAAGGCCGAGGCCGTAGATACCAGAGTCGTGGCCGGGCAGGTCGCACAGGCCTTGGCAAAAGTCGAAGAGGAGGCCGGCTTCCCGCTGCCGGAACCGTTCTTCCTGGCCTTGTCTGGTGCATTCATCGAAACCATCCGGGTCACCGGCAGAGTCGGCATCCCGGAGGATGTCGGACTGGTGCGCCAGTGCGATATCGAAGAGGCGGCCCGGCAAACCAATACCGTGGATGTCCCGGCCGGGAAAGTGTGCCTGCCGCAGGTGGTGAACCGTCTGTCGCGACTTTCAGATGGCCGGGTGCTGTTCAATCCGATTGGCCAGTACTCCGCCTCGCTGGAGGTGGAGACCCAGTACTTCCTGGCCGACCTGGCCCGGGCTAACACCACCTACTGCCTGCTCTCGGAAAACATCGGCAAGATGGCAATCGCACCGCTGATCTATACCCCCCTGGCGGTCAGCTCGGCGGTGTTCCCGCCGGGTGCCTCCGATGACGCTCTGGCCCTGGTCATCGACATCGGCGCGGGAATGACTTCCATCGCCATGCCGACCTCAGTGGGACATTTCTACCTCGGACAAGTCAGCATCGGCTGCGACCATATCGCCAATGACCTGTCCATCGCTTTCGACCTGCCGTTCACTACCGCCAGCGCACTGCTGACCCAGCTGGCAGCATTGCATTGCACTGCCGTGGCCAGCAAAGATCACCGCGCCAGAATGATTACCATCGGCCAGGATTCCGTCAGCAAAAAACGCCAGCTGCCGGCCTCCAGCGTGGAAATTGTCCTGGAGGCACGCTTGCGGGAGCTCTTCGAGCTGATTCGCCGGCAGCTTGATGACGCCGGCGCCTACAGCTGGCTGGGCAATCGGGTGCTTCTCTCCGGGGGCGGGGCCCGGATTCCGCATATCACGGAACTGGCCGCGACCGTCTTCAACCGCAAGGTCGCTCTGGCCCAGCCCTACCGGGTCACCGGCAGGTCTGATTTTCAGCCGCTGCCCCAATTTAATACCGTGCTGGGGCTGCTGCGGGCCGGGTATCGCGATCTCCAGATTTCCCGGGAAGTAGAGGGCAACGTCTCGGCCCTGGACTCGACCTTGGACTGGTGGAAGAAGACTTGGAAGATCGTCTTCGACTGGTGATTGCCGCTGGCGCGCACACCTGACTACAGCAGCAGGAAAGATAATTATTATGACCAGCATGCAAAACATCAGCGAGACCAATATGCTGCTCCTGGGCGTGGGCAATGCCGGCGGTCGGGCGGCGTATTATGTCTTCCAGCGGGGCAGTCTGCCCGGATTGCGGATTTGCGCCCTGGATTCCGACCCCGAGTCGTTGAAACTCCTCAACGGCTTGAATACCGTGCTGCTCCCGGAGCCACCCGAGAACCTCGCGGCGGATCAGCCCGCAGACCCGCTGGCGGCATCCGCAGTGGCAGTGCAGATGCTGCATCAGGCTCTGGATGCACACTTCCCGACCATCCAGCTGCTGCTGGTCGTGACCGGACTGGGCGGGCGCACCGGCTATTGTTATACCCTGGAGACCCTGCGCTATGCCAGGCAAAAGTCTCTGGCCTGTGCGGCGGTGGTGGCCATGCCCCACAGTTTTGATACTCCGGCGCAATATACCCGGGCAGAGGCTGGGCTGCGGCAGTTGCGGGAAATTACCCCGGCGGTGCAGATTTTGCCCTGCGCCGAGTTCGGGCATCTGTTTTTGCACAAGGCCCGTGAGGAGGCATATCCCCAGGCGGCGCGCTGGCTGGCCGAGAGCTGCCTGGGCTTTTTGCATCCGTTCGCGAAGCTCAAGTTCAGTAACCGTCCGCCGGCCAAAAGCGGCCGCAAAGACGACCCCAACCAGCTGACCTTTATCTTCAGCGACCAGCCGAGGGGAATTTTCACCGGCGGGCTGCCCAGCAATTACTACGGGCAGAATTTCGACCTGCCGACTTTCCAGCGTCTCAAGATTGACATTGATGATGGCAAATAGCCTCGGACAATATTGGTCCGATTCATTATCCGGAAGCATAAAACAGACATCACCATGAATACTGCCTTGCTGCAACTTGCTGAACTCTCCCGACTGTATGGCTCAGACCCTGACTATGTGTTCCTGGGCGGTGGCAACACCTCGGTCAAAATCGGGAACGTAATGTATATCAAGCCCAGCGGCGCAGCCCTGGCCACTATCCAGCCGG
>JAAYYJ010000543.1 GCA_012515455.1 Oligosphaeraceae bacterium | reverse complement strand
TTGCTGCTGGACATCCTGGCCCGGGATGACTTCGGATTGCTCGACCTGGTGCTGCAGTACTCCCTGTCCGGCGCGGACCGCCAGGCCAGGCTGTTGTATGCCGCCCCCGAGAACCAGCCCGCGGAGAAAGAACTCGAGGTCAGCCAGCGCTGGGATTTCGCCGGACTGGAGCTGCAGGATGGCGACCTGCTGACCTGCGTGCTGCTGGTCCGCGACAACCGCCAGCCCACTCCCCAGACCACCCGCAGCGACCTGTTCTTTATCACTGTGCGCCCCGACCGCGACAGCATCGAAAGTGACGGCCAATCCGGCGGACAGGAGAAAAAGGCCGACATCTCCGATCTGCTGGCCGAGGCCAAGCGGCTGCTGCGCTTCTCCTGGGATATCCTCAGCACCGCCACCCTGGTCCCCCCGGCAGAACTGCAGCAGCAGCAGTTTGCGCTGCTGCGGGATCTGAAAGAGCTGGAACTGGAGGTCCGCCGCCGTTTCAACCAACTGCAGACCGAGGCCAAGGGGATGATTGCCGAGCCCCTGCCCAGCCTCTTCGCCGCTGCCGGACAGCAATATCTGGCCGCCATCGCGCTGGCGGAACGGCAGCTCATTGAGGAAAGTCTGCAGCCCCAGGAACGCGCCCTGACCGCATTGGTCCGCATCGAAAATGAAATGCTGAAGAACAGCATGCGGAGCAAGCAATCCGGCCAGGGAGGTGAGGGTGAGCCGGCTGAGCAGGAGCAGCCTCAGCACAGTGATGACCAGCAGCAGTCCCAGCAGCAGCGCCAGGCTCTGCAGCAGATGCAGGAAGCCCTGGACGAACTGCGGCTGCTCGCGGCCCGGCAGCAGCAGCTGAACCGCGACAGCGCGGCGGCCAGTGCCCTGCCCGCCGCATTGGCTGAGCGGCAGGACGGCCTCACGGCAGACAGCGAAAGCCTGCGCCAGCGGCTCGCGGACCTCCCGGAGGCCAAGAGCACCGGCGCCAGCCTGGCAGCCGCCGGGCAGGAGATGCGCCGCGGCACCGCGGCCTTGCAGCGCTCCGATTTGCGTACTGGCGCCATCCACGGTCAACGCGCTCACAACCACCTGCTGGAATCATTGCGCAATCTGGAAAATGCTCTGCGCACTGCCAGCGCCAACCAGATCGCCCGCCTCAGCGACCAGGCCGCCGGACTGGCAGAGCAGCAGCGCCGCGAGAGCGAGAATTCCGCCTCTCTGCCGGATCAGCCCGCCGCCAGCCAGGAGGCGCGCGAGCGGCAGCGGCAGTTGCGGGAACAGACCGGGCAGCTGCGCCAGGAGGTCGCCGAGACCAGCGCACTGCTGGAGAATGATTTCCCGGAAGTCGCCCAATCTCTGCGTACAGCCTTAGGTCAGGTCGACCAGCGCGGGCTGCAGAACAGTCAGACCCGGGCTCAGAACGCGCTGCTCTACAAGCGCTTCGAGGCCGCGGCAAAAGAACAGCGCGATGCTGCCAATCTGCTGCAGTCTTTTGCCCAGGACCTCAGCGACAGCGCCGGCAAGCTGCCCCCTATCAGTAGCGAGGATTTGCGGCAGATGCTGGAGCAGCTGCAGCGCCATGCCGAGGAGATCCAGTCGGCCGGGCAGCAGTCCTCCCAGGAGCGCGCCCGCGAACGCATGCAGCAGGTGCGCGACAACGCCTCGAAAATGCTGCAGAACGCCGCGGAAGTCTTGCAGGACCCCCGTTTGCAGCAGATCAGCGATTCTCTCCAGGTCCCCGTGGGCGAGAGTGCGAGCAGCGAGGTCACCCAGCGAACCCAGTCGCTGTTCCAGGCCGCCAGTGAGGTGCTCCTGCAGTATCTGGCCCGTTATGATCTGCTGAACCGGCAGAAGTTCAGCCGGCAGAACATCCCCCCGCCCAAGAAGTACAAACGGCAGGTCCAGGAGTACTTCAAAGAACTCGGCACCGGGGAATAATTATCCGGGCGCGTCAGCCCCCCTGGCGGTCTCTGCGCCCCTGAAGGACAGCACAAGAAATGGAAATCTTTCAGCAGACCAGCATCGACTGGGCACCTGTCTGCCCCTGGTATATCATCCTCGCCTGGCTGGCGCTGTGTCTGCTCGCCGCCGGGCTGAGCTGGCGGCGTTTCCGGCAGAATATGAGTTTGCCCCGCCGGCTGCTCCTGCTCCACCTGCGGCTGCTGGCGCTGGCTCTGGCCACACTGCTGCTGCTGCAGCCGGTTATCAACCGTTCGGAACCCGAACCCGGGGCCTTCCGCATTGCCATTCTGGCCGATCTAAGCCGCTCCCTGCAAGTCAGTGATGCGGCCACTGCGCCAAACCGCCTCACCCAGCTGCACACCTTGCTGCAAAGCGACACCATCCCCCAACTGGCCCGCCAGGGCGAGCTGGAAATCTGGGGCTTCAGCGACCAGCTGCAGCGCCTGCCCGGAATTCCCCGGCTTCTCACTCCCCTGCCCGGCAACACTGATTTGGGCGAGGCTCTGCGCCGTGCAGCCGAAGGGCAGCCAGGCGCTGCGCCCCTGGGCGCCGTACTGCTGTTCAGCGACGGTCGCGATACGGCCGGCAACAGCGCCACTGCGGTGGCGAAGCAGTTCAAGCAGCAGCAGGTCCCCATCTCCTGCGTTGGCGTCGGCCAGCTCAGCCCCGGCCTGGATACCAAGGTCCGCTTTGCGGTCGCCACCCTGCCGCCGGTACCCCGCGACCATGAATTCACTCTGCCGGCCATCATCGAGAGCAGCTGCCCCGGGACCGAGGCTCTGACCATTGAACTGCTGGAAAACGGCCATGTCATCCAGAGTCGGGACTGCGCCGTCGAGCCTGGCGCCAGCACCGTCGAATTCTCTCTGCGCTCGCCCATTGCCGGCTTCCGGACCTACGCCGTCCGGCTGCAGGCACCCGCCGCCGACAACCGCCTGGACAACAACCTCGACTTCGTCAATCTCAGAATCCTCGAACCGGACCGTTTCTCTCTGCTCTATCTCGGCGGCGCCCTGGACTGGGAATGGCGCTTCCTGCGCATCCACGCCGAACGCAACGAACAACTGAACCTCGCCGCCATCATCCAGACCGGCAGCAGCAGTTTTTTCCGCAGCGGTCTGTCTGAGAAACAGCTGGAAGGCCTCAGCGCGTTTCCTGAGCAGGCGCTCTTCTATGCTCCCTTCGACGGCGTACTCCTAGACAGCCGGGCCGCCGCCAGACTCAGCCCGGCGGGTCGGCAGGCGCTGCTGGCCTTCTGCGAGCATAAGGGCGGCGGGCTGCTGCTGCTCGGGTCTCCCGCTCAATTCCCCCTGGAATTCCGGCCCTTGCTGCCATTCTCGCAAGCTGAGCCGGCACTGGCCAGCAGCAGCATGCGCCTGCAGGCCAGCAGCGAGCTGATTTTTTCCCGCGACCAGAGCCGCATCCTCAGTCCCGCCCAGGGTCTGCCCCTGCCCCCGGGCAGCGAACTACAGGTCTGCCGCCGCAACAAACGCGGTGCCCGAACCGCCCTGAGCCTGGGCGACAGCCAGGATTCACTGCTCAGCGCACAGACTTACGGCGCCGGGCGGTGCGCCTTCCTGGGCTTGTCCGAGACTTGGAAATGGAAATTTCTGGACCACGCCGGCGAGGCGGTGCATCAGACCTTCTGGGACTGCCTGCTGATCTGGCTGGCGGAGCAGCATCAGCCACAGCTGCAGCCCGGTAATGACGGCGCCAAAGTCGCAGTCGATGACCCCACGCCGATCAGCCTGGAAATCCTGGGTAGCGATTTTCGGCCGGCCGCGGATGCGGTTGCCAGCGCGGTGATCACGGCCCCGGACGGCAGCCTCAGCGAGTTGCGTCTGGAACCGGCCTGGGACCAGCCCGGGCAGTATTCGACGCAGTATTTGCCGGCGGCCGCTGGTGAATACCGGGTCCATTACCAGGTCAAGCTGCCGGAACAGTCTTTCACCAGCGAGAGCATGTTCCTGGCCCGGCAGAGCGGCCCGGAAATGGCCGACACTGATTTCAACGAAGAGCTGCTGCGTGACATCGCCCGCATCAGCCAGGGGCAATATTATACCCCGCGGCAGTTCTCACAGGGGATTGGGCGACTGCCGCTCTCGCCCCGCCTGCCCCAGCGCAGCAGCCGGCAGCCGCTGGCCTCATCCTGGCTGCTGTTCGCGGCCATCACCGCGGCCTTCCTGGCGGAATGGGCCGCCCGACGCCACCTGGGCCTGAAATAATGCGCCCTGGCGAACGCACCGTAAGATGTAGTTAAGGTGCGAAGACTAGTGCTGGATTGTCGCCGCAGAGGCACCGTTTGCGGTTGTCTCAGCAGACCTTGGTTTGGGCCGCAAGGAGAGATAGCATTTGCCCCCTGCCGGGAGATTCGGCTGGCCTCGATTGGTGCTGGATTGTCGCCTAAGAGGCGCCGTTTGCGGTTGTCTCGGCAGGACTTGGTTTGGTCCGCAAGGAGAGATAGTATTTGCCCCCAGCCGGGAGATGGAGCATACCCAGCTGAAGCGCGGGTTCTGACCCGACCTCACCAGCTCTCCCTGCTGGGATTCTTGGTCCTTTACCGGGAAGCAGTTGTCCGGGAACAAGGTATTTGTATGCAATTGCTGATTTGTGCCTTGACAAAATTAAGCAAGGCACTAATTTTTGCCCCGTGCCCTTGATTCTACCGGTGG
>JAAYYJ010000542.1 GCA_012515455.1 Oligosphaeraceae bacterium | reverse complement strand
TGCCCGGAACCACACGCCTTGGTGATTCGCAAGCCGGGCAAAAACTAACCAGGAGCTGGTAGAAATATGGCAACCAAACTTGTAAAAGGCAATACCGCAGTAGTAATCGGCGCCCTCTACGCCGGCTCGGATTGCTTTTTTGGCTATCCGATCACCCCCGCCAGCGAGGTCCTGCACGAGGCCTCGAAGTACTACCCCCAAC
This sequence comes from Oligosphaeraceae bacterium, assembly GCA_012515455.1. GTDB lineage: Bacteria > Verrucomicrobiota > Lentisphaeria > Oligosphaerales > Oligosphaeraceae > JAAZIZ01. The sequence goes on along the minus strand of JAAYYJ010000542.1, from coordinate 4,160 downwards.
TGGGCCGGAAATTCGTGCAGGCGGAATCGGAGGAAGCCTCCATCAATATGTGCTATGGCGCGGCTGCGGCCGGGCACCGTGTGTTCACCGCCTCATCCGGTCCGGGCATCAGCCTGATGCAGGAAGGCATCTCCTACCTGGCCGGGGCGGAACTGCCGACCGTGATTGTGGATATCATGCGGGCCGGCCCCGGCCTGGGCAATATCGGTCCGGAGCAGTCCGATTACAACCAGGTGGTCAAGGGCGGCGGGCATGGGAACTACCGCACCATCGTGCTGGCTCCCAACAGTGTCCAGGAAATGTGCGATTTCACCATGAGAGCCTTCGTCCTGGCTGACAAATGGCGGACCCCGGTCTATGTCCTGGCGGACGGAGTCCTGGGGCAGATGATTGAGCCGCTGACTTTCCCCCAACGGGCCGAACGCCCCGAGGTCGACAGCAGCTGGGCGGTGGCAGGCACCCCCGAGACCAGGAAGAACCTGATTACCAGTATTTTTCTGGATTTCGACCAGCTTGAGGCCTTCAACAACCGCCTGCAGGAAAAATACGCCGCCATTGCAGCGGCAGAGGTGCAGTACGAAGAACTGCAGTGCGAGGATGCCGATATCATCCTGGTCGCCTACGGAATCAGCTCCCGCATTGCCAAAACTGCCGTCGCGCAAGCGCGGGCGGCTGGCCTGCGGGTCGGTCTGTTCCGGCCGCAGACCCTGTTCCCTTTCCCGTCTCAGCGCCTGCACCGTCTGGCGGAACAGTCTGCCGCCCGGCGCTTCATCAGCGTGGAGATGAGCAATGGCCAAATGGCCGATGATATCCGCCTGGCCATTTCCTGCTCCCGGCCGGTGGAGCTGGTCAATCGCCTGGGGGGGAATCTCCTGTCCCTGGACCAGGTGATGGCCAAAATCCAAGCCCTGTCCGCGACAAAATAATTTCCTGCGGGAACCACATAAGGAAAACAGATGTCAGAAATAACTACCTGTAGCAAAGGTCTGTACCAAGAGTTCACCCGCAAGGGCGGTGCTGCTCCTACAGCCACGCATTACTGCCCCGGCTGCGGCCATGGCATACTGCACAAGCTCATTGGCGAAGCCCTGGCGGATTTCGACTTGCAGGACCGCAGCGTGATGATCAGTCCGGTCGGCTGTGCGGTTTTTGCCTACTACTACTTCGATTGCGGCAACATCCAAGTCGCGCACGGCCGGGCGCCGGCCGTGGCTACCGGCTTGTCCCGGGCCACCGACAAGGTCGTGATCTCCTACCAGGGCGACGGCGACCTGGCCTCCATCGGCCTGAATGAGACCCTGCAGGCCGCCAACCGCGGCGAAAAAATGGCGGTGTTCTTTGTCAACAATACTGTTTACGGCATGACCGGCGGCCAGATGGCTCCCACGACCCTGATCGGGGAAAAGACCGTCACCTGCCTGGGCGGACGCGACCCCCTGACCCAGGGCTACCCGCTGCATCTCTGTGAACTGATCAACAACTTGCAGGCCCCGGTTTTCATCGAGCGGGTGGCGCTGTCCGACCCCGCCAACATTCGCAAGGCCCGCAAGGCCATCCGCAAGGCTCTGGAAATCCAGCGCGACGGCAAGGGCTACACGTTTGTCGAAGTGCTCGCACCCTGTCCGACCAACCTCGGACTCTCTTCAGAGGCCAACAACAACTGGATCAACAATGAGATGAGCCAGGAATTCCCGGTCCAGAATTTCCGCGACCGCAGCGAGTCCACTACGCTGCTCCAGCGCAGTGACAGCGATTTCAGCCGGGCAAGTTTAGACCAGCTGTTCGCGGTGGATGCGATTGCCACTCCCCTCGCCTGTCCTCCGGCCAAAGGCGAGGCCGGGGTCAAGATTGCCGGTTTTGGCGGTCAGGGCGTACTGAGTCTGGGCATTATGCTGACGCAGGCGGCTCAGGCGGCCGGACGATCGGTCTCCTGGTATCCCTCATACGGCCCGGAACAGCGGGGAGGGACTTCGAACTGCTCGGTAATCATCTCGGATCAGGCCATCGGCTCGCCCGTTGTCTACCACCCCGACCTGCTCATTGCCATGAATCTGCCTTCTCTGGAGCGTTTCAAGCACGACGTCAAGCCGGGCGGGGTCATCATGTATGACGCGGTGATGGGCGAGGTCGAGCTTCCGGCCGGGATCAAAGGTGTCGCAGTGCCGGCCCAAAGTCTGGCCGAGCAGGCCGGCAATCCCAAGGGCGCCAACACCATCATGTTCGGCGTAATGCTGGCGCTGGGCATCACCGGCCTGCCCGATGAGGCTTTCGTGAAGGCCCTGGAAGAGAATTTCGCCAAAAAGCCGAAGCTGATCGGTCCCAATGTTGCGCTGCTGGAGGTGGCCAGGTCCTGGGTCGCCAAGCAGGTCGCCTAAGCCTCTGATTGCACTGTTCATGAACTGATTTTCTGAGATAATAACAAAAGCAAAGGGATTCTCGATGAAGAAATATGTTGTAGTGGGCACCGGCGGGCGCTCTTCGATGTACATTTCCGCTCTGTGCGATCAATTCAAAGAACACGGGCAGCTGCTCGCATTCTGCGACACCAACCAGGCCCGGATGGATTATTACAACAATTTCATCCAGACGAAATACCAGCACGCGCCGGTACCGACCTACCTGGCCCACCATTTCGAGCAGATGATCAGCGAGCAGAAGCCCGATGCGGTCATTGTCACCAGTGTTGACCGCACCCACCACCAGTACATCTGCCGGGCCATGGAGCTGGGCTGCGATGTCATCACCGAGAAGCCGATGACTATCGATGCGGAGAAGTGCCAGCAGATCATCGACACCAAGAAAGCCACCGGGCGCAACCTGACCGTCTGTTTCAACTACCGCTACTCGCCGCGCAACACCAAGGTCAAGGAGCTGCTGCAGAACGGCGCCATCGGCGAGGTCATCAGCCTGCATTTTGAATGGCTGCTGGACACCTCGCACGGCGCAGACTACTTCCGGCGCTGGCACCGGGACAAGCGCAACAACGGCGGGCTGCTGGTGCACAAGTCGACTCATCATTTCGACCTGGTGAACTGGTGGCTGGACTCTGCCCCGGCCACCGTCTTCGCCATGGGCGACCTGCGCTTCTACGGCAAGATCAACGCTGAGCAACGCGGGATCACGGAATTCTACTCCCGCGCCCGGGGGTCGGAAGTAGCGGCCAAGGACCCCTTTGCCCTGAAGTGCGATCCGACCAACGAGCGTCTGATGGGGCTGTACTACAATGCCGAGCATCTTGATGCCTATTACCGCGACCAGAGCGTCTTCGGGGATGGCATCAGTACCGAAGATACCATGTCAGTAATCGTCAAATACCGCAACAAGGCGGTGATGACTTACTCGCTGAACGCCTTCTGCCCCTGGGAAGGCTACCGGATTGTTTTCAACGGCACCAAGGGCCGCCTGGAATTCAATGTGGTCGAGAAGGCCTTCGTCGAGGCGGATCAGCCGGACGAGCTGATCATCCCCGGGATGCGGGAGCTCAGCAGCGACAAGAAGACCATGGTCCCGCAAATCATTTTGCAGCAGCTCTGGGGCAAGCCCAAAGTGGTGGAATATGAGGAAAGCGCGGGTGGCCACGGCGGCGGTGACACGCTGCTGTTGCAGGATGTGTTTGTGGGCGGCCGGGTAGACCCGCTCGGGCATGCCGCTGGTTACGTCGACGGGGCGAATTCGATTCTGACTGGTATTGCTGCCAATGAGTCCATCCGCACCGGCCTGCCGATCAAAGTCAAAGACCTGGTGACTCTGTAATTTGCCTCCATCCGTGCCGCCGTGCCCAGAACGGCGGGTATTTACTCAAAACCATCAACCCAAACCACCAAACAGAAAGGACTCTGCCAATGAAGAAAACCATGTTAGCACTGTTCGTATTGGTCTCTGCCCTTCTTCCTGCGCTCGTCGCCCAAGAATGCAAAACCGACGGCAACGCTGCTGCAGTCGCAGCCCCCAAGGGGGACTGCTGTCAAGCTTTGCAACCGGCCGCTAAGGCCGCTGACCAAACCGCCCTCTGTGCTGAGGACAAAGCAAAATGCGCTGACACCCCGTGCTGCAAAAAACAGGATGGGAAATGCACCTGCGCCCCCAAAGGCGGCAAGTGCGCAGAACAAAAATGCGCCGACTGCAAATGCGCCGACTGCAAATGCGCCGACTGCAAATGC
>JAAYYJ010000541.1 GCA_012515455.1 Oligosphaeraceae bacterium | reverse complement strand
TACCGACATCTATCTTGTCGCTGATGAAAAAAGCCAGGTGCTTGACAAACAAGTCATAGGCGACAAAGGAGTATTTGCCAAACTGTACTTCCATGGCTACACGCTCTTTGACAAAGTCGGTCTGGTTATAACTGAAAATTGGCACTCGTCCTGCTTGCTCAATGTATTGCTTTTGGTCCTCTGGTTGCATGGTCATGGTTTGCTGGATCAGTTTTCGGTCGCTGGTCACCCAGTAGCTGACCCGGCTTTCATTCCAAGCCTTGCCTTCCAGTCTTTTCTTGAATTGCCGGTTCATTTCCACCGGGCTGTAAAGAAGCTTGTCAAGGGTGCGCTTTTCCTTTGACACCTTTACCTTGCAATGCTCTCCGTCAACATCACAGATGACATCCTGGATTTCCTGCCACAGGTCCGGTTTGTGGACAATTAGAAATTCAAGACCGTTCAAGTGAGAATATTGCTCAACGATCTTCATGGGGCACCTCAATATTCAGATTCGAAGGCTGAAATTCTTGTGTCGGCAGCCAGGGGCTGGTCGTCAGTTTAGGTGCAGCAGACGGTTCATATTTCGGCTTGTTCATCGGGCGCACCTTCAGTGTCCCGTCAAAAGCGGCCTGAATGCGCCCCCTGGCGATATCTATGTATTTCGGTTCGATTTCAGCTCCTGCACCACGTCTTCCCTGCCGTATGGCGGCAATGATGGACGTCCCTGTTCCCACGAAAGGATCAAGCACCCAGTCCGCTGCATTGCTCATGGAAAGCACAAGGCGTTCAATCAATTCAACGGGGAACTGGCAAGGATGCTCAGTTTTTTCTACATGGTTGTTTTTGACGTTGGGAATGTCCCAGACATCACCCGGATTCTTGCCGAGAGGGTTGCAGGAATACTGCCCGGCCTTCGGGCCTTTGAAATATTTTTTGCCGGGATATTTTTGCGGGATGCGCACCGGATCAAGGTTGAAGACATACGTGTCCGTATCGCGGGTAAACCAGAGGATGGTTTCATAACGGCCGGAGAACCGGTTTGAACAGTGCAGACCGTGTTCAAAGCTCCAGATTATGCGGTTGCGCATGACCAGGCCGAGGGAATTAAAGACCGGATAGAGGGCAATGTCCAACGGGATGATGGAACCGTTATCGACATAGTTTCCGACTTCCCAGCAGATGCTGCCGGTGTCGGAGAGTACACGCACGCATTCCCGGATCACCTGCTCCTGGAGCTGAATGTAATCTTGCAGCTGGCGTTTTTTCTCGTATTCCTTGCCGATATTGTACGGGGGGGAAGTGACGACCAGCTGGATGCTGCGATCCGGTATCTGCTGCAGCAATCGCAGACAATCACCCGGGTAAAGAACGGCGTCTGCTTCCGGCTGAAAGCAGTCCGCCAGGACAAAAGTATTTGCAAACAGGCTGGGGCTGGCCATGGTTCCTCTTCCAACGTCTGCCAGAAGTGCTTCTCGTTTATTTTCTGCATGGCCACTCCTCCGCCGATGCCGTCGGAGCAGCCGTGTGACCCTCCCCGGACCTCAGCATCCGCCCTCAAGAGGAATCATCGGAACAGAGATAATATATCACGGTATTTTCTCAAAAACAAGGAAGCCGCTTAACTTGCTATTGTTAAGCGGCTTAACATTGGAGCCAGCGGTGGGATTTGAACCCACGACCTGCTCATTACGAATGAGCTGCTCTACCCCTGAGCTATGCTGGCCGGTAAAATCGTAAATTAATATAACTTCAGGAAGGATTATTGCAAGACTGGCGCGAGAAAAATCCTCCTTCTCCTGCTCTATAGGCCCGGACTTTTGCTGACATAGGACAACCCGGCGATTTCGGCCCGGTACTGCTCCTGGGTGATGCGCCCGCTGCGCCGCTCAGCGATTGTCCGGCCCTTCTCGGCTTTGCCGTAGAGCAGCTCGACCGCCATCAAGGCCAGAATTTTGGCGTTCTCGATGTATGCCTTCTCGGGGTCTGCGATGCGGTAATCGATACCGTGTCCAGTGCCGCAGGTTCCCGGCACGCTGGTGTGGATAGCAGGCATGATATGGCTGACATCCCCCATGTCGGTGGACCCGGTGGAGAAGCCGGTGTTGATATTGACCACTGCTTCCGGATGCAGCAGGTGCACGGCATCCCGGAAGACCTCGCCCAGGGCCTCATCATTCTCCATGGTCATATATCCCGGTGTGGTGATGATCTCGGCCTTGGCGCCCAAGGCCATGGCGGCACCGAGCATGGCCTGGTCAAAAACCTGGCTGAGGTTCTTGATTTTATCCAGGCTGTCGGCCCGCAGCATATATTCCATGCAGACATTGTCAGGGATGATATTGACCACATCCCCGCCGTTGGTCATAATGCCATGCACCCGGATGGAGCTGTCGGTGAAGGTCTCACGCAGCATCGCCACCGCATTCTGGGCCAGAGTAGCGGCATTCAGAGCATTGACCCCGCGGCCCGGCCAGGCGGCATGACAGCTCTTGCCGTGGAAGATCACATTTTTGACGATGAAGCCGTTATGTCCGGCGGCGCCGTAATTCTCGCCCCCGCTGACGTGATTCATGACCGCCAGATCGACGTCGCGGAAGACCCCGCGCAAAATCTGGTCGCATTTCCCGCCAATAGCCAGAATCTTCTTCTTTTCCAGCAGCTGCAGCCGGGACGCGAATTCGATGCACTCCTCCGCCGGATTGGCGATGAAGGCGATCTTGCCGGACAGCGCCTCGGCGGCCCGGCTGTGGCACAGGCCGATGGCTGCTCCCAGCATGGCGGTGATATGGCAGTTGTGGCCGCAGGCGTGCACCGCGCCAGTACTCTTGTCGGACTCGGGATGCGAGGGCAGGATCAGGGAGTCCATCTCGCCCAAGAGCGCGAGCACCGGCCCCGGTCGTCCGCTGTCCAAGTCGGCCCGCAATCCGGTGACGCCGAGTTTCTTTTTCACTGAGAGCCCCAGGGCCTCCAGCACCTCCGCGGCCTTTTTGGCGGTCTTGAACTCCCGGTATCCTGCTTCAGGATTGCGCCAGACATATTCGCCGATGGCGATGATCTGCTCGCGGTTCTGGTCGATGGCCGCCAGGACGGCTTTTTTGACTTCGCTCAATTTACGCATTGTTGCTCCTCTGTGCTGTTGATTATGAACTACTAGCGGACCATGATTATGCATTCCTGCCTGATTACAGCAACGACCTGGGATCGACATCAAGGTAGATATCGCATTTCTTGTGCTTGCAGGCCGGCAGCAGCGAGCGCAGTGCGGCGCTCATCGCCCGGATATTATGCCCGCGCAGCAGCATCTGGTAGCGGAAGTAGGTATTGATCCGGGACAGCGGGGCCGGCAGAGGCCCGATTACCTGCACCTCCACTGGCAGCAAGGGCTGCAGTTTTGCCGCGAAGGCCAGTGCGGTTTCGCTCACCTGGCTTTCCTCCTGGCCGCGGAAATGGACCATGATCATACGGGAGAAAGGGGGGAAATCCAGCGCCTCCCGGGAGGGGATTTCCGCTTCATAGAAAGCGGCATAGTCCTGCTTACAGGCGGCCTGCAGGGCAAAATGGTACGGCGTATAGGTCTGCACCACCACCAGCCCGGGCTGTTCGCCCCGGCCAGCCCGGCCGGCGACCTGGGTGATCAGCTGGAAAGTGCGTTCGCCGCTGCGGAAATCCGGGAGGTTCAAGCCCTGGTCAGCCTGCAGCAGCCCGACCAGAGTCACGTTGGGAAAATCCAGCCCCTTGGCAATCATCTGCGTGCCGATCAGGATATTGATGCGCTGACTGCGGAAGGCATCGAGAATCTTGCGATACGAATCCTTGCTGGTCATGGTGTCGGAGTCCATGCGGGCGGCCAAGGCGGTGGGGAACAAGGCCCTGGTCACGGCCTCGATCTTCTCCGTCCCGAAGCCGGCGTAGCGGATTTCGGGATCGCCGCAGCCGGGGCATTTCTGGGGCGCGGGAATTTGTGCCCCGCAGAGATGACAGAGCAGCTGGGCTTCCTTGCGGTGATAGGTGTAGGCCACGCTGCAGTTCGCGCAGGTCGCTGCATAGCCGCATTTGCTGCACAGCATCTGGCTGGCAAAGCCGCGGCGGTTCAGGAACAGCATCACCTGTTCGCCGCGATACAGGCGCTCGCTGATCTGCTCCTTCAGGCGACGGGAGAAGATCGAACTCTGGCCTGTCATCACCCGCTCCTGACTCATATCGACCAATTCCACCCCGGGCAGCGGGCGATCAGCGATGCGCTCCCGCAAGGTGAGCAGCTTATAGCGCTTGGTGCGGCAGTTGTAATACGTTTCCAGCGAGGGGGTGGCGCTGCCCATCAGGACAGTCGCTTTTTCGAGCTTCCCGCGCACCACCGCGACGTCGCGGGCGTTGTAGCGGGGGGCGTCCTCCTGCTTGTAGCTGTTTTCGTGTTCTTCATCCACCACGATCAGTCCTAGATGCCGGAACGGCGCAAACAGCGCTGAGCGGGCCCCGACCGCAATCTGGCTGCGGCCGTCGTTGATGCGGTTCCATTCGTCAAAGCGCTCGCCGTCGCTGAGGCCACTGTGCAGCACGCTGACGCGGTTGCCGTAGCGTTGGCGGAAACGGTCGCAGGTCTGGGGGGTCAGGGAAATCTCCGGGACCAGTACGATGGCCTCGCGCTGCAGGTCCAGGCAATGCTGGATCGCCTGCAGGTAAACTTCGGTTTTGCCGCTGGCGGTCACTCCGTGGAGGAGGAAGGTGCTGGCGTCCTGGCGGTCCAGGGAGAGCTTGATCTGTGCCAGGGCCTGCTCCTGCTCCTGGTTCAGGGTCTTGGGCTGGTCAGGCTGAATGATGGTATCCCGGAACGGGTCGCGTTCCACCACCCGCTTCTCTTTCAGCAACCATCCGTCCGCGCACAGCTTGCTGATACTGCGTTCACCGGCCTCGACCAGTCCCAGCAGCTCCTTGACAGGCAAGGCACCCATGCGATGCAGAATCCTGATTACATCCTGCTGTTTTGGGCTCAGAGCCTCGAATTGCGCGTCGAAGGCCGCGGCCTTCGGAGTCAGGGTCAGGTAGAAAATCTGCTTCTGCGCCATCGCACCTTTGCGGACCACCGCCGGCAGCATCGCCCAGACGGCATTTTCCCGCGGGCAGCAATAATACTCGCTGATCCAGGCGGCCAGGGTCAGCAGCAACGGCGGTATTTGCCTTTTTTCATCCTCCAGGCTGATAATTGTCTTCAGTTCCGGCAAAGACGAATGACTCTTGAGCCGGATCACATACCCCGAACGGGTGCCGGTACGGAACGGCGCCAGCACCCGGTTGCCGACCTGCAGCTGTGCGGACAGATGCGCCGGAATCAGGTAGTCGAAGCCCTTGTCCAGGGAAAGATTGAAGACTACTTCAGCAATATGCATAATGCACTTTCAGGGAACGGCAGGAGCAGAAAAATCACGTTTAATTTCCTGATACCAGGCTAGCAGCGCCTGCCCCTGCCGGGAGAGATCATAGCGGGCTCCCTGGCAGGCAGCCGCGGCGGACATCCGGCGGCCCTGCTCGGCGGGAGCCTGCAAAATGGTACGGATATGCTCCGCCATGGCGCCGGGGTCCCGCATTGGTGCCAGCAGGCCGGTCTGGCCGTTGATGACCTGCTCGGGGATGCCGCCGACCGCACTGGCCACGACTGGCGTACCGCAGGCCATGGCTTCGGTGATGGTCTTGCCGAAGGAATCGGCTCTTGAAGGATGCACGAAGACATCCGCGGCCCGGTAGTATTCCGCCAGGCGTGCCGGCGAGGCAACGAAAGGCAGGCAGCGGAGCTGGAGGCCGGCGCAGTCCCGGCGGGGCAGTGACCGTCCCAAGCAGACAAAGAGCGTCCCGGGACAGTACTCGGCGACGCGCTTGATGGCCCCGACCAGAGTGTCGGGGTCTTTGAAGACGCTGTTGCCAGCGGAGGCGAAGAGCACGATTTTGGCCGCCGGGGGCAACCCCAGCGCCTGTCGCGCCTGCAACCGGTCGCCGGGGCGGAAGACCCGGCAGTCGATGCTGTTGGGGATCAGGCGGTACTCCCGGGCATTCAGCATAGACTGGCGGGCGCAGTCGAGCATCCACTGCGAGGGCGCAGTAACATACAGCCGGGAGCGGCGGTAGAGCCAGGCTTTGCGCTGCCAGTTGGCCCGGGTGTTGTCACGTCTGCAGGAGGGATAGGTATCCAGATGCGGGCAGTTGCCGCAGCCCGCCCGCCAGCGGGCGCAGTCGAGGGGCTGGGCGCAATGCCCGGTCAGCAGCCAGGCATCATGCAGGTTCAGGACCAGAGGCAACCTATGGCTCAGCTCGGGCAGGCACTCCAAGTCGAAATAATACCCGTGCAGATTATGAGCGTGGATGATGTCCGGCGCGGGCGAGAGTGTGTCCAGCAGCAGCCTGGTGCCGGGATAATGGAATTCCTCACTGCCCTGCCGCCATTCCCGGAAGCGCTGCGGATGGGCAAGGCGTTCAAGTATCCGGGACAGGGGCCGGGCCGGGCGCCAGTGCGGCTCCAGCCGCCGGCAGGCACTGCCCAATCTCTGCAGGACTCGCCCCGGCATAAATGGCACCGGTGGGCGCGGGAATTCAAGGATTTGCGTCTGGGACCGGAATTTCCGCCCGACCGCCAGCAGGGCATCGTGTCCCTGGGCCAGAAAGTATTGCTGCAAATCCCAAGCGGTGCCTTCGGCGCCGCCGCCGGCATCCGCAGTGCTGATTTGTAATATCCGCATAATGGGGCGGTCAGGCAGAACAGGGGGTTATTTTTTGCGCTGCAGGAAGCGCTGCAGCCGGGCCTGGATATCCTCGAGACCGTTGATGGTATGGAGAAAGGACTCCGGGGGGACAGCAGGGGCAGCAGGGGCAGCAGGGGCAGCAGCCCTGGCTTCCTGAGCGGAGTCATCCGGCAGGGCCGGCAGCTGCTGATTCAACCCCGTCCAGATATCCGGCGGCAGCATCCGGACCGCCTGGGGGAAGCCGTACTGCTGCTGCAGCAGGGCCGCGACTTTCTGCAACGCGATGGTATCGGCGGCACAGTAGCGCAGAAGTTTCCGGCGGGCGGCCTCGACGCGTTCCCGCTGCCAGCGCTGCCAGAGGTAGACCGCCTCCTCGCCATTAGTCTCCTGGAGGTCAGCAGGACGAAGGATGGAGAGCTGGCGTTCGATGCTCTTGAGGCCATGCTGGTACCCGGCCTGACGGCAAATCCAGCGCAGGTCCAAATGCGCGGCCGGTGAAATTTCCGGGATATGGAATTCCTGCCGCAGCACCGGCAGATCGAATTGGGCACCATTGAAAGTAACGAACAGCCGCACGCCGTCAGCGTAGTCGAGGAAATCCTCCAGATTCTCATTGCGCACGAACAGCCGCAGTTCCTGTCCGTCCCAGCATGATATCACAGTGACTTCCGGCTGGAAGCTCAATCCGGAGGTCTCGATATCCAGGAATACCGCCTCTTCCCAGGCGTTAACCAAGAGCCGCCAGCGTTCCCGGCCATCCAGACGACTGGCGAAGTACTGCCAGTCCTGCTCCGTCAGAGCCTGCAGATTTTCTCTTCTGGCAGCGTTAATTCCGGCCCAGGCGCGGCGCAAGCAGGTCAGTTGGGGCGGGCACTCTTCAGGCAGGTCCTGCCAAGAGACCAGACCGGCCGCAAGCAGTTCCTGCCGGCGCTTGGGCCCGATCTGCGGGAAATGCAGGAACGCCTGGCTGAGTGCATCGTATCCGTTCATTCGCCGGGGTCCCGGAACAAGGGGTGGATATCTTGCTCCCGCAGACAGAGCTGGTCCGCCAGCGGCTGCATTTTCAAGACCGCGCCAAAATCGTGCAAGTCGTGGGCGTCAGAGGCAAAATGGAACAGACAACCGGCGCGTTTGGCTTTTTCCAGAATGGGCAGCACGGACTCATCGTGGAACTGGGCGTCTACTTTGCCGAAGAGCTGCGGGAAATAACCCTTGGTGATCTCCAGGCTGATGCGCTTCGCCGCGGCTTTGTCCAGGCAGCGCGAAAGCTGGTCGGATTGCAGCAGGAAGCGGCACATCTCATCATGGACCTGCCCCTGGTTAACGGCCACGAACGGGTGCGCAATGCCCGTCACGAAGTCATAGTCCAGCACCTTGTCCAGACGCTCCAGCAGCAGCGCCCCTTGCTCGGAGGCAGTAATGAGGTGCGCCGGACGGACAAAATTCAGCATGTGGAAATGGGTGCAGGGCAACAGTACGAAATCGAAATACGCCGCCCGCGCGGCATCAATGCCGCAGGCCGTGCCGGTGAATTCGCTCTCGCAGCCGATCAGCACCCGCACTGAATGCTGTCCGGCAGGCAGCTGGGAGCGGATTTGCAGCACGTGTTTTTCGTCCTGGGGGCGGTACCAGTTTGAGGCTCCGGGCAGATCGCTGACCCAGAGATGGTCGGCAAACCCGACTGTGCGCAGGCCCAAGTCTGCTGCTTTCTGCAGGATATTCGCGGGCGTCTGTTCCGGGTCATGGCTGCAGCTGGACAAGTTGGTATGGACGTGCACGTCGTGGCTGATGCGCATAAGCTCACCCTTGGTTGCCATCCGGAGCAAAGGCCTGGAACACCAGGCCGTAGTTAATGCTCCCGAGGGTTTTATTCTGGTAAATCTTCATAAGGCGATCAACGCCTTCCTGAAGATGCCGGGAAGTGATGCCATGCCGGATGGAAATGGAAGCCTCAATAAAAGCCGCCAGGTGATCACAGCAGCGGATGACTTCGCCGTCGATGGGAAAATACTGGGAGTGGTTGTACTTCGAGCACATCTCGGCAAACGATATCGGCTGGGAAGGCCGGCCCTCACAACGGATGCGGTTGGTGAATTCATCGTCCGTATAGTAGCTCAACTCCTGATGCCAGGCTGTGGGCAGCAAAGGCAGGAGCTTCTCTTCCATTTGAATGCGTTCGTAATCCTTGATGATCTCGTCCAGACCTTCAATAGCGCCCTTAATCGGAGAGGTGATGTCCCTGGTCAGCACTTCCGGGAGGTCGTGGAACAGCGCCGCCAGAAAACCATTGACCTTGCGCTGCTCGCAGGCCTCCACCTCACAGAGTGACAAATAAGTCAGAATGGCAACGACCAGCATGTGACCCAGCACCGAGGTCGGAGGAATGCGCGGCGACTGCGACCAGCGTTTCTGGAAACGCAGCTGCCCGCAGAGGTCTACAAAACCGGCCGTCTTGCGCCCCAGGGCGATCTTCTGCACGCCGAGCAAATCGAAGTGGTCCTCGATCTGATCTTCGATTTCCTGCTTGATCTGCTCAATGCCCCGTATAAACGGGCACATCCGGTAGAGGATGTTGAATTCCCATTGGGTGGCCAGGTAATGCGCACCCTTCAGGATGCGCTTCTCGCGCCGGGCATAATCCGGCTCAAAGAAATGCCTGCGCATGCGTTCCCGGAACCCGCCCTTGACCGCTCCAGCCTCCTCCCGCAGGCGCTCACAGACCCACTGGTTGAGCTCGGGGCCCTTCTCCTGCATCATCTTATGGAAGACCGGCGGTTTGATATCGGTCAGTATGATCCGGTGGAGCATCTCGAAGATGCCGCCTTCCAGCAGCTTCGACCACTCGACGCTGCCGGGACTGACATCCTCCTCGACCTTCGCCAGCACATAGGCGATGATCATTTTGTGGGCCTGCTTGTCCAGTTCGGTGAAATCCATGGGATTCACCTGATCATTCCAGCGCCGGATGCTGCCGGCATCATAGATCAACTCGATAAGGCCGTGATTCAGTGAAGACATGGTTTTAGCGCTAGTTTTTACGGTGCGGGGGGATTTTTTTGCCGTAACGGCAAGTAATTCAGCTGCCAGATAATATATTAACTCTCACGGTAAATGCAACCAGAGCAGCTCAAGATGGGATGCGGGCAAATGCGGCAAATTGCGATTCTATTTATTTCTTGGTTCATGGTGGCAGGCTGCGGTTCCAGGGTGAGCGACAGTGGCAGCGGCACATACTCGGCTCTGGCCGACAACGAGGCGAGGATTCAAGCCTGCCGGACCGACTTGCTGCGGGGCCGCAATCTTGCGGATGCACATTATCAACTGGGGCAGATATTCCAGGGAAGCAACAGTGACAACCTCCTGGCAGTCTGGCACTACCAGCAATTCATCGCGACCTGCGACGGCGCCGACCCGCGACTGCCCGAGGTCCGTATTCTGCTGGAACACGCGGAAAAAAAATACTACCAGCAGCTGCAGGAGCACTTCGACAAGGCCATCGACTCCGATTTGGCCTTGAAAGTCAAGCTTCTACAGGAGAACAACCAGCACATGAAACAATGGATCAGCCGCCTGGACCGCGAGAACTTCGCCCTCCGGGAAATGCTCCTGGCGCAAAGACAGGCCTCCTCGCCGAAGACTCCGCCCGCCCCCGCGTTCCAACCGGCTGTACCACCCCAGGCCGCAGCGGCACCCCGTCCGCCTGCCTCCCCCGCCGTCAAGATGGTCAAGCCCAGCCTCACCCATCAGGTCGTGGCCGGGGAGACACTGAGCAAAATCGCCGAGATTTACTATGCTTCCAGCGACCCGGCCAAGATCCGGCTCCTGCTGGAGGCCAACCCCTCCCTGAAGAACCCGAAGCAGCTGCGCGTCGGCAGCGTCATCACCATCCCTATGGAATAGGACAGTACCAGGACTGGCAGGCCGCCAAAGCCCCAGTCGGTGTTTCTGAATGCCACGATGCGCAGCCTCTTCGACCATGCCCGCGAAAAGCTCCTCAAAGACGAGCAGCCTCTGGCGGCCCGGATGCGTCCGCGCACCTTGGAGGAATATATCGGCCAGGAGCACATCCTGGCCCCGGGGCGACTGCTGCGCCGGGCCATCCAGGCCGACCAGCTCTCCTCACTGCTGTTCTACGGCCCGCCCGGGACCGGCAAGACTACCCTCGCCAGTGTCATCGCCAACACCACCCGCAGTTTTTTTGTGACCCTCAACGCGGTCATGGCCGGGATTGCGGATTTGCGTGAGATCACCCAGGCCGCACAGCGCCGCCTGGGCGAATTCCAGCAGCGCACCATCCTGTTTATCGACGAAGTCCACCGCTGGAACAAAGCCCAGCAGGACGCCTTGCTGCCCTGGGTGGAAAACGGCACCGTGATCCTGATTGGGGCGACCACCGAGAACCCCTATTTCACCGTCAACCGGGCCTTGGTCAGCCGCAGCCGGATTTTCCAGCTCAAGCCGCTGCAGGAGAATGATATCCAAGCCATCATCCGGCAGGCGCTGCTGGACCGCGAACGCGGTTACGGGCAACTCCAGACGGAGATTGCCCCGGAGGCTCTGGAGCATCTGGCCGGGGTGGCCAATGGCGACGCCCGGGCAGCGCTGAATGCCCTGGAGCTGGCGGTGGAGACCACCGCCCCCGATGCTGCCGGGCGCATCCGGATCACCCTGGAGGTGGCGGAGGAATCCATCCAGCGCCGGGCGGTGCTCTACGACCGCGAAGGCGATTATCACTTCGACACCATCAGCGCCTTCATTAAATCAATGCGGGGTTCCGACCCGGATGCGACTCTCTACTGGCTAGCCAAGATGGTCTATGCCGGCGAAGACCCGCGCTTCATCTTCCGCCGGATGGTCATCTTCGCCAGCGAGGACATCGGGCAGGCAGACCCGCAGGCCCTGCCCTTCGTGATCGCGGCGGCAGAGTCCTTCGACCGCATCGGCTTGCCCGAAGGTCATTATCCTCTGGCTCACGCGGCCCTGTACTGTGCCACCGCCCCGAAATCCAATTCGGTGATGGGATTCTTCGATGCCCTGAAGCTGGTGGGCGAGGAGCGGGAAGGCGAAGTGCCCAACCACTTGCGCGATGCCAGCCGCGACAAGGAAGGCTTCGGACACGGCGCCGGCTATCAGTACCCGCATGCCTACCGGGATCACTGGGTCGCACAACAATATCTGCCGACCGCCCTGCAGGGGAAGATTTTCTATGAACCGGGCGAAATCGGCTACGAAAAAAATCTCTCCGAGGCAATCCGCCGTCGCCGGGAACTGCAATTGGCCGCGCTGCTGGAAAAAGAAGGCCAGCTCGCCTCGCCGGAAATCCTCAGCTTCAGCCCGGCCGACAAGAACTCGGAACGCTGGCTGGCCCGGGCGGTGGAAGCCCAGGGCAATATCCTCGGCCATCTCCGGGAGCACCTCTTTGGCAAGGTCGCCCTGCAGCGCCATGAACTCGTGCTGGACCTCTCCGGCGACAGCGGAGTCTTCACCTGGGAGGCGCTGCGGCAGACGCCGGAAGGAGGCCTGTGGAGCCTGGTCAGGAGCCAGCCTGCCGCCCAGCTGCTGCGGGAGCAGTCACAGAACCTGCCCGATTTGCGCCGCCCTGCCATTCTCATCGGCGAGCCCCGGGAACTGCCGGGGCTGCTGGCGGCGCAGGAGCAGGGCACAGTCCGCTTCGATGCTATTATCGGCCGCAATATCCTCTGCTCCAGCCACGACCGCCTTGGCCTGGCGGCCAGTCTGCCGGCATGGCTGACCCCTTCCGGACGAATCTGCCTGCTGGAGAACATCCCTCGCCGAGGTCAGCGCCTGAGCGAGTTCCTGCCGGCGGGGCAGGATGAATGGCGCCAGCAGCTGCAGTCGGCGGAAGAGAAGGTCTACTGCGACAGCCAGGATGCATGGTTGTCCTGGGACGAAAATACTCTGCTGCAGGAACTCAGTCAGACCACCGCGTTAACCTGGCAGATGGAGGTACTGTCCTTCCACCGCGAACAGATTATCAGTGCGGCACAGCTGCAACACTGGTTCGCTGAACGCAACGGCAGCTATGCCGAACGGCTGCGCCGGGCCGGGCTGTCGCAGCAGGACGTGTTGCGCCTGCGGGACAGCCTGCCGGTTGGCCGCCCGCTGCCTTGGCACAGTACCGTGGCGGTGCTGTTCGGACGCACCGCGAAATAAGCTCCCCGGCCGCTCACTGCCTCTTACAAGTGCTCATCCCGAGATTTCGTACATTAACGCGTTATGACAACCCCCAACCGGGCATTATATTATGCAAATAGCGCAATGATGCTGCAGTACAGCCGCAATTCAGCCCGGCGCAAAAATTTCTGACGATACACATAACTGACAAAAGGAGAAGGCGATGGAACTTGTCTACAAGGGAAAAACCAAAGATGTCTTCAAACTGGCGGACGGGAATTATCTGCTGCAATTCAAAGATGATGTGACCGGCACCAACGGGGTCTTCGATCCCGGAGCAAATACCGTTGGAGCCAAGATCGAGGGCAACGGGCGCAATTGCCTGCGGCTGACTAAATATTTTTTTGAGTCTTTGGCCGATGCTGGTGTGACCACCCACTACGTCTCCAGTGACTTGGATAAGGCCACCATGACGGTAGTGCCCTGCCGCCCTTTCGGCAAAGGTCTGGAAGTGGTGCTCCGGTACAAGGCGGTGGGGTCGTTCTTCCGGCGGTACGGCGATTATTGCCAGCAGGGGCAGGATCTTCCCGGTCTGGTGGAGATGACTTTCAAGGATGATGATCGCGATGACCCGCTGGCCACCAAGGATACCTTGGTGGTTCTCGGTGTGCTCAGTGAGCAGGAATACGACACCATCAAGGCCATGACCCAGAAAATCGGCGCCATTGTCAAAGCCAGACTGGCTGACCACGGTCTCGAACTCTATGATATCAAATTCGAATACGGACGCAATGCCAAGGGCGAACTGCTGCTGATTGATGAAATCTCAGCCGGGAATATGCGCTGTTTCAAAGACGGCAAATGGCTGCAGCCCGACGAAGTGGTAGCCGCTGTGCTGGGTAAGTAACCGCTGCTGGCAGAAAACCCAGTCCCGCCGGGACCGGAGCGGCAATGCGCCGCCGGCCCCGGTTTCTTCCTCCCCGCAGCGCGGTTCAGAGTCGTGCTATCGCCCCCACCCCGGGCAAGGCAAAAGTCGGCGCGTAGCCAAACTGCTTGAGCTCTTCCGGGGCTGTCACCCCGGAAAAAACCAGCACCGTCTCCAGCTCTGATTCGATGCCGGAGATGATGTCGGTATCCATCCGGTCACCGACAATTACCGTATCCTCCGGAGCTGTCTTGAGTTTCTTCAAGGCGATGCGCATCATCAGCGGATTCGGCTTGCCTAAAAAATACGCCTTACAGCCGGCAGCCATCTCGATTGGAGCCACTAATGCGCCAGTGGCCGGTACGATGCCCCGCTCGGTCGGACCAGTCATATCCGGATTGGTGCCAATCAGCTTGGCGCCCTTGCGCAACAGTGCCACCGCATCCTCGATCTTCTCAAAATTATAAGAACGGGTTTCACCGATGACCACATAGTCCGGATCAACGTTATTCATGGAGAATCCGACCTCATACAAGGCCTGAATCAGGCCGGCCTCGCCAATGACATAGGCGCTGCCGCCGGGCTTCTGACTGGCTAGGAACGCGGCGGTGGAGAGCGCACTGGTGTAGAAATGGCTCTCATCGACCTTTATGCCCAAGCGGGCCAGCTTCTCGCTGAGCTCCCGCGGCGAGCGTTCGCTGCTGTTGGTCAGGAACAGGAACTGCTTCTGCTGCTCTTTGAGAAAGGCAACGAATTCGGCCGCGCCGGGCAACAAGTGATTACCGTGGTAGATCACGCCATCCATATCGCAGATGAAAGCGCGCTTATTGCGAATATGCTCTATTTCCATTGCCCACTCCTCTTGTTATTCGATCCTTTTAAACATCCAAAGCGCAATATGCGCGGTAATCATTTTGCCTTCAGAATAGCGCTGACGGTGCCGGCTTGAGCGGCCAAGGCCGCGCGCTTTTCCGGTATCACCAGCAGCCGCACCGCAAAGGTCCGCAGGTAATCGCTCTCCAAAGAGCGCAGGTGGTCCTTGTCCTGCTCCAGCAGCCAGTAATCGCGCTCGGCAGTGCCGGTAGAGACCCGCAAATCCTGAGGGATAAGTTTGGTGAAATACGGCATGGCCGCGAACAGGATATCACCTGGCTGCATCCCGCAGCCGGCCGCCAGCTCATCTTCCAGAGCCCGCAAACGGCTGATATCCTGATAACAATGGCTGAATTTGCTCAATTCAGCGCGGGACCATTCCTGTACTACCAGCTCCTTGCCGGTGGTCCGCTCCACAAAACCATAACCGGCGGGCTTGAGCGCCAGGAAGGTCCGGTGTATGGCCCGGGATTCCAAGCGGCGGAGAAACACCCGGCTGAGCTCGGAACGGGCGTTCTCCAGCCAGGACAGCAGCTGCCGGTCGTTCATCTGCCACAGTTCGCTGCCGCTCGCATTGCAAGTCAGCAGTTCCTCCTGCACCGCACGCTGTAACATTCTCTGCACCCCCAGGGCGGTCTTGTTCAAATAACCGTGCTGGTGCAGGTACGAGTAGAATTTCTGCAGCTGCTTGGCATCCTCGATGTATTTCTCCTGAATAGCCAGACCTGCGCCGGTCATCTGCGTGTAACGCTGAATTTTCTCGATATCCGGCGTGCCCTGGAAGCCGATGTGCAGGGCGTCCCGATGTAGATAATCCAGCTTGTCGGTACCCAGGTTGCGGTCGGAAATCCACGGCGACAGCGGATGGGAACCATCCAGCATCGCCTGCAGCTCAGCCAGCGACAACCCACAGCGCTCCAGGGCCGGCGCAATCTCCAGCAGCCGCTGCTGCCCGATTTGGTGGTGGTCCGCAGCCAGCACCGGCTCAATCTGATGCGAAAACGGTCCATGCCCTAAATCATGCAGCAAGGCGAAAGCCTGCAGGAGCTTGCTGTCGGCAGGCGCAAAACTCTGCAGGCGGCAGAGCCGCTGGGTCAGAGCCAGCACCCCTAACGCATGCTCAAAGCGTGAATGCTGTGCGCCGGGAAAGACCAGATCGTTTATGCCCAGTTGTTTGCGTCCACGCAGCTGTTGAAACAAGGGATGATCGATCAGGGGCAGGAAAGCGCTGATATCAACCAGCGGTGCCGCCGGTATGCAGATTGATTTGAGATTCGGCATATTGTGTTCCGGCAGTTCAGGCTTCCGGTAATGGCAGGGAATCATCAGGTTGCAGCGGCAGTCGCCGCCGGCATTCTGACACTCTATCGAGATTCAGTATCAAGCGCAATACTGCGCTGCCACGCTGCGGACTGCCTGCGTACCGTCGTCCCCAGGGGTCAAAGACGCAGGAATGGCCGTGCAGCGCCAAGCCAGTTTCCTGGTTCTCGCCGCCCAGGCCGATGCCGGCCACCCAAGCCAGATTCTCGATCGCGCGGGCCTGCAGGAGCGGCCGCCAATGCGCTTTGCCGGTGATATCGGTGAAAGCCGCCGGGCAGAGAAAGAGGTCCGGTCGCGGGCGGGCAGCCTGCCAGAAAGCCGGGAAGCGCAAGTCGAAGCAAGTAACCAGGGCAATCTTCCAGCCCCGCCAGGGGAAAACCGCCGGCGGGGTCGCTCCGGGCTGGAAAAAACTGCCCTCGTCCACGGCGTTGCTGCCTTGAGACCAGTGGAACAGATGATGCTTGTCATAACGCGACAGAATCTCCCCCGCGGGTCCAAGCACCAGAGTGGAATTGTAGACCGCCCCGTCCTCGGACAAGGGCAAGCCGGCAACCAGCAGAGCACCGCCAAGCCTGCGGCTGCGCCCGGCCAGCAAAGACTGCCAGTCTTCCTGGGAGCGGGCAGCCCGTCCCAGGCTGGCGAAGCTGCCCAGACACAAACTGTATTCCGGCAGCACCAGCAAGTCCGGCGGCTCCTGGAGAAAACTATCCAGCATCCGGTCCAGTGCCTGCAGGTTCTCCTGAAGATCCGGGCTGGCGCAGGTTTGCAGCAGTGCCAGAGATAAGTTCATGGTGCAGATTCTCCCTTGCCCAAGGCTTAGCCATAATCCCGGAAAGCGACCCAACCCAGTTCAGCCCTGGAGGCGATAGGCGAGATGCCGCACCGGAATGCCCTGCGCAGTCCATTGCAGTTCAAAATCAGTCTTCAAATCCGCGATATCGGCAATGGCTGCCGGCGCCGCCCGAAAAGCCGGGAAATGGGCAAAAATCTCCAGCCAGTTGTCGAAATACGGCGCGCTATCAGTCGCCAAATGCACCACCCCGTCCGGCTTGAGGATTCTGGTCAGGCGGGTGACAAAATCTGTACACACCAGACGCTTTACCCGATGATGGCGTTTCGGCCAGGGGTCGGGACAGAGCAGATGGATGCGGTCAATGCTCCGGGGGGGGAGCTGAAAAGAGGCCAGGGCCAGATTGGACGCCCGCAGCAGCTCCAGATTGTCCAGCTTGCGCCGCTGCTTCTTTTTCTCCAGCAGCTTCAAACGACCCATCATCACATCGCTGGCCAAGACCAGGTGCTCTGGATAGCGCTGCGCCAGAGCCAGGGTGAAACCGCCTTTGCCGCATCCCATATCCAGCTCGACATACTGCTCTGGAGAGCAAAGCGGCAAGGGGAAAATAAAAAATGTATTGGTCAATATCTGCATAGTCGAACCACTGTCCGCAACGGCGCGGAAGCCCCCCTGCGGGCGCTGCGGATCATTTCCCGGCCAGGAATTCCTGCATCCTGCTCATCGCGGTTTCAATATCTTCCAAAGCCGTAGCATAAGCACAGCGCACAAACCCTTCCCCGCAGGGGCCAAAAGCTGTGCCCGGAACCACCGCGACTTTCTTCTTCTGCAACAGCTGCAGGGCAAATTCATAAGAGCTCAGGCCGGTACCTTGGATGCAGGGGAAGACATAAAATGCCCCCCGTGGCAGAAAACAGCGCAGGCCCATATCATTCAAGCGCTTGACGATCACATTCCGACGCTGCTCATACTCTACCCGCATGCTCTCACGGGCCGCAGAGCCATGCTGCAAGGCCTCGACCGCTGCAGCCTGGGACAGCGCCGGAGCGCAAAGCATCGAATACTGATGGATTTTCATCATCGCGTCAATGATCGCCGCCGGCCCCAGCGCATACGCCAGGCGATACCCGGTCATGGCAAAAGCCTTGCTCATGCCATTCAGAACCACAGTGCGCTCGCGCATCCCCGGCAACGACGCAATGCTGGCGCTGCGCGGCACATAACTGAGCTCCTCATAAATCTCATCGCTGATCAGCAGCAGGTCATGCCGCTGCACAAAATCGGCCACCTTCTGCCGGTCCGCGTCGGTCAGGCCGGCACCGGTGGGGTTGTTGGGATAATTCAGCAGCAGGGCCTTGGTCCGGGGCGTGACTTTGGCCTCCAAATCCGCGATCTCAAGCACGAAATCATGTTCCTCCCGCGTCTGCACCGGAACCGGCACCGCGTGCGCCATGCGGATGGTCGGCGCATACGACACGTAGCAGGGCTCATGGTACAGCACCTCGTCGCCGGGATTCAGGATGGCGCGCATCAGGATGTCCAGACCCTCGCTGACTCCAACTGTGACAATGCACTCGTTCTGTGCAGAATAACTGAGACCGAAATTGTCCTGGGCGTAATTTACTATAGCTTTGCGCAGCCGCAGGTCGCCCAGATTCGAGGTGTAATGCGTGAACCCGCGGTGCAGTGCATATATGGTCGCTTCGCGAATATGCCAGGGAGTGGCGAAATCAGGCTCGCCGATGCCCAGGGAGACCACATCCGCCATGGAATTCACCAGCTCAAAAAAATCCCGGATGCCGCTTTTGGGCAAAGCCGCGATATGACCAGCAACCCAGTTATGGGGTGATTTTGAGTCGCACATATTTCTCTTCCTTGTCAAATTCAATGCCCGCCTCCTTGTATTTCTTCAACAGGAAGAGAGTAGCGGTCGACTTGACCCCATTCTGACAGGCCAGGCGACTGGCCACGAATGCGGCCACGTCCTGCAGTGACTTCCCCACCACCTCCAGGCGCAAGTCGTAATGCCCGGAGACCAGATGCACCGCGGTCACTTCGGGAAATTTTGCCAGTGTCCGGGCGACGTTGTCGAATCCAGACTCGCGTTCCGGCTGCACCTGCACTTCGATGATGGCCCGCACCTGGTCCTGCTCGGCTTCAGGGGAGACCACGGCGGTGTAGCCGAGAATCAGCCCGTCGCGTTCCAGCTCCTGGATCAGCTCCTCAACGGCTGCCGGCTGAGTCTGCAGGCGGTCTGCAATCTCCTGTGCTGACATGCGGGCGTTCTTGCGCAACAGTGCCAGGATATCCTTTTTCTGATTCGTCATGCTAATGTCCTGTTTGCCAGCCGGAATCTATTGCACCGGAACTTTCAACGTCTGACCTTCACGGATATGGTCTGATTTCAGACCATTGTACTGCATCAAGGCACGCACACTTATGCCGGCTGAGCTGGCAATCGAGCTCAAAGTGTCCCCGCGCATAATCACAATCTCCTTGAACTGCCCGGAAGCGGCAGGCGCGGCCGGCGGCGGCTGCCGGACCTTTGACAACTCTGTGGCCACATTGCTGCTCAAGGCTTCCAGCTGCTTCTGACGCTGGGACCGTTCAGCATCCATGGTCTGCTTCAGAGTCTCCATGCGAGTGCTCCAGGTCTTGTCTGCCGCAGCAACCTGCCCGTCCAACACCGACAACAGACTCTGCAGTTCCTTCATCTGTGCGTCCTTGGCCAGGTTGTCCTTCTCAAGATTCTCGACCCGGAACTGCAATTTCTGATTATCTTCCTGCAAAATCCGCAGGTCCGCCCGCAATTTTGCCAGTTCCTGATTGAGCTGGCTGTCGTCGAATTTCGGGGCCGCCACACTGCTCTGCGCCGGCAAGGGCTCGCGGGGAGCAATCTGATTGCTGGAAGCCGGGCTGCGGAAACTGCCCCCGGACAGCACTGGCTCAGTCGCACCAAGGTTGGCGCAGCTGGTCAAAACCGGCAGCGCAGCACCGACAAACAACAATAAAATCTGCAGTGGGAAAATTTTTTTCATGATCCACCCCGATTGCTGGTTCGTTTTTACCTGAAAACGGGTTACTTTATGCAGAACACCTCTATCCCTGCATGGCAACAGTTTTACTATAACCCCTGACGCCGGAAAGTCGAAGGGACACAGACAAAAATGCATCTTCAGAAGAAGTTTTTTCCCGGCCCGGAGAAGGCAGCTTCGCCTGCCGAACAGATTCTGGCCAGCGTCTGTACCATCCTGGAAGCCTGTCAGAACGGCGAACCCATGCCCAAACAGAGCAACTCCGACACCGGCGCGCTGCTGCATAATATCCTGCTGTGCATCAGCCGGCACCGGGCCTCCATGGATTTCCTGCTCGATTCTTTCCGAACCGGCAAACTGCGCCCCCGCTCCCGCAGGGTCTTCTGGTGGGCTCTGGCAGAGCTGCTGTGGCTGAATGGACTGCCACTGCCGGTCATCGTCGATACCGCAACCGAATACATCAAACGCCGGCACAGCCCTGCCGAAGCGGGCTTCAGCAATGCAATCCTGCGCAAAATCGCCGCCCTGCAGGAGCAGGGCCAGCTGACCGGGCTGCTGGCCAGCGCTCCCGCCGCAGTGCAGCTGGAGCTGCCCTCAGTGCTCTACCAACGCTGGCAAAAAATTTTTCCGGCCCCGGTGCTGGTGGAGATGGCTGCGGTCCTCCAGCAGCCGGCCGAGGTCATCCTCCGGGCCCGGCATAACGCCCCGCGGGAAATTCCCGCCGGGCTGCAGGAGCTCTCGCCGGTGCCCTGGGCTGCCGACTACCGGCTATTCCGGCTCCAGGGCGCCAGCCTGTCCGAGACTATGCGTCCGGGGGGTGGATTCTATGTCCAGGACCCCTCGACCTTGCTGGCTCCGGCAATGCTGGCGGTGCAGCCGGGCGAAACGGTGGGTGATCTCTGTTGCGCCCCGGGCGGCAAAGCGCTGCTGCTGGCCGAATGCCTGGCGGGGCAGGGACGGCTGCTCTGCCGTGACCGCTCTGCCGTCCGTTTGAGCCGGGTCCGGGAAAACCTCTGCTCCTGGGATAACGTCGAAATCGCTCCAGGAGACGCCTTGCGGCCCGACCTGCCTCCGGACAGCCTGGATGCGCTGCTGCTGGATGTGCCCTGCAGCAACACCGGGGTGATCCGCCGCCGGCCGGATGTACGCTGGAGCTTCAGTGAGAACAAACTTCGCGAGCTGGTGCAACTGCAGGAACAGATTCTGGCGGCTGCAGCACTGCTGGTGCGACCGGGCGGACGCCTGGTCTACAGCACCTGCAGTCTGGAACCAGAAGAAAATACCCGGCAAGTACAAACATTTTTACTGCACCAGCCGGGTTTTATCCTGCTCAAGGAGCAGCAATTGCTTCCCACCTCTGAACACGACGGCGCTTATGCTGCACTGCTGCAACGGACAGAACCGCCCGGGACTTAGGGCGGCATACTGACGACATACAGCGTGCGGCGCGGGAATTCCTGCACTGCCTGCAATGGCACTTGCCGGCCGGCCGGGGCCAGTAACTCCTGGGCCTCCTGGTTATGACGGGCCCAGCAGAGGATGATTTTTTGCCGGTGCTGCCGGGCAGCGTCGCTGCGGCGCCATTCATTGAGGCTGTACAGGGATTCCTCCGGCAGACCGCAACGCCGCCAGTACCAGAATGCAGTATGCATATCGTTGTTGCTGACCAGAGCGACATGTGTCGCAGCCGAAAAACTTCCCTTCGCCAGGCCAGTTACAATAGTCCGGTTGTCGCTCATGCCGCGATAATACTGATAGAGAAGGTTATGGGGCCGGATATCCGCCGTACGCAGTTCCCGCACCATCAGCTGCTGACAGCAATATTCGCTCAGCCAGGCAAAACCGAGCACTCCCAGAACCGCCTTCCAGAAGGGAAATCGGCGCACGCCGGCCTGCTCCCGCAGCAGCAATGCCGTGGCCAAGGTAAACACCGGAAAAAAGAGCAGAAAATTGCGGGGGAAGGGCACCTGCCGGCCGAGGCTGAGCAACAGTACCGCCAGAATACAGCCGCTGCTGCTGCCCATGATTGCCAACCCGGGCGAGATGCGCCACCGGCAGGACTTCTCACCGTTTTCTCCTGGATTACAGGAGCGTTCTGGCCGGCGCTGGGCGAGCAGGAACAGCAGGAATCCCAGATGCACCAGCATCGCCAGGCACAAATGGCGGGCCACCAGCCAGGCATTCCAGCGCAATGCCGCGATGCTGGCGGCATTGCTGGCAGCCCGGGCGAGCTGCTCTCCCAAGGTCAGGTAGTATCCTGCCCCCAGCAGGGTGAGCAGCAGCATCGGGCTGCAGGCGAGGGCTATTTTTTTGCCGGGCCACCCGCGCAGCAGCAGCAGAACTGCCATACTGCCGGCGAAAGCAAAAGTCAGCAGCGCCGCGCTGGGCATGGTCAGTGGCTGTGCCAAAGCCGCCAGGCACAGCAGTATCTGCCCCCGGCGGGTCTGCCCCTGCAAATAAAACTGCAGGCCGGTAAACGCCAGCACTGCCAGCAACATGCTCAAGGAGTACCCCCGCAACTGCCAGGCAAAAGCACTGCACACCGGGCTTACCGCCAGACTCAAAGCCGCGAGGAAGGCCATGCGATTTCCCAGCCAGCGCCGCCAGACCGTCCCGACCAGAATGATCGCCAGCCCATAACAGCACAGCGCCGGCAGACGCCACAGCCATTCGGCGCCGTTCGGGAACAGCCTGATCCAGAGCCAGGTTATAGCAGTAAAGAGGATATGGTTGTTGGCATACTCATAGTTCCGGAAAATATTCCCGAAGGTAGCGCCCTCGCCCAGGCAAAAATAATGCAGGCTGGCGGCTTCGTCCAGCCAGAATTCAGCCGTCCACCAGCTGCTGATCCGGATCAGGAGGAACAGCCCCGGAACAATGGCAAGAAGGATTGTCCACCAGCATCTTTTATGCATATCACCCTGCCTCAGATGGCAGCTGCTAATTGCAGCCCAGCAGTCGTAATCAAGGTCGACTGAATTCCTAACCGGCAGCGGCAGAAAGCCGGAACGGGAACTTGCCCGCAGATAAAAAACATCCCCCCGCCACACCGGCACCCCGAGCAATGGGTACGGTATCCGGCCGCAACCAGACCGGCTGATCGAGCTTTGGTATGCAGTGACGGCAGCAGCCAAACCACGCCCGTGCGGAAACTGAATGCCAGGAGCAGAACTGCGTTCAGGCCCAATTTCATCCATTACTCAAATCACAAGGCCGGAAATTCCCCTGCAGGCTTAACACAGACCAAAAAATCCTGGAGAATCGCCGGGAAGCGACAGACACAGTAACCGGCAGTGACAGGAATGCAAGAACGCCGCTAAGATTTTCTATGTTTCTGCTCCAAAGCACCTGGAAGGCTAACCCGGAACAGGCTAAATTATCGCCGTCTACTGAATCTAGCGGGGCTTGCCCCACCCACCGGGGGCCTCCTGCCCGAATTAGGACGCGCGCGCGAGGCGGCTGACCTGGCCGGGATGGAAAGCGAAAACACCACAGGCTGACCACCATGCCTGGCGCTCCGAAAGGGCGACACGCAGGCGGAAAGCCTGCTGGCAGCAGGAGGGGCGAAAAGCGAAACGGCAAGCTCTGCGGCAGCAAAAGGAGCGCCACCCGGGGAGCAAGCCTGACGGCAGCAGGAGGAGCGCCGCCCGGGGAGCAAGCTCTGCGGCAGCAAAAGGGGCGAAAAGCGAGACGGCAAGCTCTGCGGCAGCAAAAGGGGCGAAAAGCGAGACGGCAAGCCCTGCTGGCAGCAAAAGGGGCGAAAAGCGGAGCAGCAAGCTCTGCGGCAGCAAGAGGGGCGAAAAGCGAGACGGCAAGCTCTGCGGCAGCAAGAGGGGCGAAAAGCGAGACGGCAAGCTCTGGCGGCAGCAGGAGGGGCGAAAAGCGAGACGGCAAGCTCTGCGGCAGCAGGAGGGACGCCGCCCGGGGAGCAAGCCTGGCGGCAGCAGGAGGGTCGCAATGCGACCGGCGCAGCCGGCAAGCACCATTTATCTAGCCTTAACTGCGGCGGCCAGAATCACTCCCACTGATCGCACTGAGACAGAATCTGCCGCAACGGCAGATCAAGACGCAGAGCCAGTTCCCGGGCAGAATCAAACTCCGCCTGCACTTCAATTTTATTACCGGGGCGGATGATTTTTTTAGCCCGTACCGGCCCCCATTGAGTCATCAGCTCACAGGCGGATCGCGGCAGCACCAGGCGTTCGCTTTCGCGGACCCGCACGCCGATGCTGCTGGATTGAGTAAGGATGATTTCAGCCAATGGACCTTCATGCCCAAGCGCGCAAAGGATCTGCAGATGCGTCCCGGGGCGGTTTTTTTTCATTTGCGACGGCCAGAAGGATACATCCAAGGCCCCGCCGGCCAGCAGCTTCTCCTGCAAAAAACCCAGGCTTTCACCAGTCTGGTCATCAATTTCACATTCCAAAACTGCGATTCTATCACGGTTCCAACGCGTTTCCTGACTGTCCGAGGCTACTTCCAACAGTATGGCGCGGAGGATATTCGGCAACTCGGGAAATTCTTTGCGGCCGTGTCCATAGCCGCTGGCAAGGATCCGCTGCTCGCCCCGGCAATATTGTCCCTCAGCCAACGCAGTCAGGATAGCGGCACCAGTCGGCGTGGTCAATTCCGACTGCAGGGGCAAACGAGTGACCGGAAAACCCTCCAGCAGCTTGGCGGTCGCGGGTGCGGGGACTGGCATCACCCCATGCGCACAGCGCACGGTCCC
The DNA here is from genome assembly GCA_012515455.1 of Oligosphaeraceae bacterium. GTDB lineage: Bacteria > Verrucomicrobiota > Lentisphaeria > Oligosphaerales > Oligosphaeraceae > JAAZIZ01. Next base: position 1,582 of record JAAYYJ010000541.1, on the reverse strand, counting down.
GTAGCCGACTTTATGCATGGGGCAGAAAATCTTCTCTATTTGCAGGCATTCCAGGGCCAGGCAGGTGCCGAAGATATCGACAATCGAATCAACCGCACCCACTTCATGGAAATGAATCTCCGCCGGACTGACACCATGAATGGCACCTTCCGCATCCGCTAGACGCTGAAATACCTTCTCCGCCCTGGCAATGGCCCGGGAAGGAGCCTTGCTGCCCCTGAGCATGGACAGAATCTCAGCGAGACCACGATGGCTATGTGGCCGGGCGCAGGACGGCCCGTCAGCATGGCTGTGCTCATGATCGTGGCTATGCTCATGATCGTGGCTATGCTCATGATCGTGGCTATGCTCATGATCGTGGCTATGCTCATGATCGTGGCTGTGCTCATGATCGTGGGTATTTTCGCTGGTCAGGACTTCCAGATAGCCGCAGACGATGCCATGCGGACAGCGCTTGCGGGTGAACTGCAGTTCAAAGTCCCGCAGCCCGGCACTCTTGAGTCCATCTACAATCTGCTGCTGATCAGCGCCAAGGTCCAGCAGGCTGGCAAGAATCATATCTCCGGCAGCACCGCTGAGCGGTTCGATGCTCAGGCACCTCATTTTGCTCCTCCGCGGCTGCCAGCCCCGCACAGCCAGGTTTCATATTGGTCATTCACTACTCGCAGGCCTAAATTTTGGGCAATCCGGGTGCAGTCTCCGGTATTCCCCCAGACATCCTCGGGCTGATGGGCATCAGAGCTGACTACCACCCCGACCTGATATTCCGCAGCCAGTTCCCAGAATTGCCGGACCGGATACATCCGGCGCATGCCATCAGAGTATTCTTTTTCCGGTTTGCGCAATCCGTAGGCATTGATTTCCAAGGGCACGCAGTGTTCTTCAGCAGCCCGCAGAATAGTCCGGCTGCATTCATCGGCAGCGCTGTCCCATTCCCAGATTGACATGGCGAACAAGTCCGGATGCGCATAGAAAGCGTATAATCCGGTACGCATCGAGCGGGCGGCATAATCGGCGTAGGCCCGCAGGTCCGCAGCCGTCAAGAGTCGCCCGTAAGTAGACTCAAATACCCCGTCATGAAGATAAGAATGCGCGGCACCGACCAGAAAATCGCATCCCAGTTCCTTCAGGAAGTACTCACGCTGAGTCTTTTCAAACTCCGGCACCCATTCACATTCCAGGCCTGCCAGGATGCGCAACTGGGGAAAATCCCGCCGGGCGGCGGCGATCTCCGCCAGGTACTCAGGCAGCTCCTCCATCTGCATCCGGACCGCCTGCCAGCGCCCGTCCGGATGCGGGCAGTGCTCGCTGAATCCCAGCACTGCAATGCCCTGCTCCAAAGCAGACAGACAATAATCTGCAACGCAACCCTTGGCATGCTTGCAACGCCAGGTATGTGTATGAAAATTTGCTTTAATCATTTTGCCTTTTCTATTCCTGCCTGAAAACTGCGCCAGCCCAGGCAACCTGCGCGCACCCGTCACCCGGGGCAGTATTTTCGCCGCCCCGGCGCGGCTAACACAGCTGCAGAAGTTCGGCCAGGACTGCCTCCGGACGGATTTCGCGCAAGCAGGCATATTGC
>JAAYYJ010000540.1 GCA_012515455.1 Oligosphaeraceae bacterium | reverse complement strand
GCGTGGAACGCTGCTGCATGGTCACCGGTGACAACCAGCGCGTGGCCGATGCCGTCGCCGCCCAGATCGGCATCAGCGAGGTCAATGCCGGCTGCCTGCCCGAGCAGAAGGAACGCGTGGTGCAGGAGATGAAGCGCAGCGGGCAGATCGTAGCGGTGGTCGGCGATGGGGTGAATGACGCCCCGGCCCTGGCCGCCGGTGACATCGGCATCGCCATGGGTGCATTCGGCAGTGACATCGCGGTGCAGAGCGCCTCGGTGGCGCTGATGAACAACGACCTGCGCCGCATCCCCTTCTTCATCGCCCTGGCCCGCAAAACCAAAGTGCTGATGCACCAGAATCTGGCCATCGGGCTGGGCTTCATCATCATCGGGGTGTACTTCGCCATCCTGGGGAATATCACCCCCGTGGGTGCGGCACTGCTGCACAGCATCAGCTCACTGCTGGTGATCTTCAACAGCGCCAGGCTGGTCCGTTCCGGCGAAATGATGCAGAACAACAGCGAAAAATAATAATCATGGGGCTGGCTGGCGCCAGTTCGGCTGCAACTTGAATCAGTCCTCCAGGAGCACGGTATGGCGAATGATCAACATAATCTGGTTGTGGAAGCAATTGGCCTGAGCAAGGTCTTCAAGGACTTCTGGGGCCGTCCCAAAGCCCGTGCAGTGAACGGCATCGATTTTTCTGTTCAGCAGGGGCAGGTCTTCGGGCTGCTGGGCCCGAACGGCTCCGGCAAATCCACCACCGTCAAGATGATCCTGGGTCTTCTCTATCCCAGTCGCGGCATCCTGAAGGTCTTTGGCGAAGAGCCGCAGAATGTCGATATGAAAAGCCGCATCGGCTACCTCCCCGAAGAGACTTACTTGTACCGCTATCTGACCGCCATGGAGACGCTCGATTTCTTCGGCGCATTGTTCGGAATCAGCGACGACAAACGCCGCGAGCGCTGCACCCAGCTGCTGGAGATGGTCGGTCTGGCCCACGCTGTCGACCGCCCGGTGGGAGAATTCTCCAAAGGCATGGCCCGACGCATCGGTTTGGCTCAGGCCCTGGTCAATGACCCGGACCTGGTCATCCTGGATGAGCCGACCAGCGGCCTGGACCCCATCGGCTGCCGCGAGGTCAAGGATGTGATCCGCCTGCTGGCCTCCCGGGGCAAAACCATCATCCTGTGCAGCCATCTGCTGGCTGATGTCCAGGATGTCTGTGATGATGTGCTGATGCTTTACGGCGGCAAAGTGCAGGTCAACGGCCCGTTGAAGGATATTCTGCGGGAAGAGGACAAGACCCGGGTGATTACCCCCCGCCTCAGCCCCGCGACCGTGCAGGAGCTGCAGCAGTGGCTGCGGGCCCACGGGGTCAGCAGTGATGCCGAGATGCGCATCGATACGCCGTTGCGCAACCTCGAGGACTTCTTCCTGGATATGGTGCGCCAGGCCCAGGCGAGCAGCGTGGATACCGCCGGTGCCCACTCCGGCGGCGAAATCCCGGCTTATCTGCTTGACGGCGGCAAACTGGCTGAGAACCGCCAGCAGGCCATCCTGGAGACGCTGCGCCGTCCGGAGCAGGTACCCCAGCCGGCGGTGGCGGACCTTGCGCCGGCCCAGCCGGCGGTGAATCTCGAGAAGCTCGAGGCTCTGGGCAGCGCCCCGGCCAAGCCGGCCAAGGAGTCCTCTCCCGACCAGGCTGCCAGAGAAGCCGCAGCCAAGGCCCGGCAGGAAGCCAATGCCAAACTCGCGAACCTGAACAAATAACCTCCCGGCGGCAGACTCCGCCTGGGTGGCGCGTTACTTTCCCCAGCAATGCTTTGTCGAACATTCTCGACCGTGGAGGGTGACCAGATGTCAAGATGTTATTTCGCCATCGTTTGGGCCTGCTGCGTGTTGGCCTGCGGGGCCGGGCAGCCGGACAATCTGGTCCGCAACAGCGGTTTTGAGCAGGGCTCCGCTGAGCGCCCGGCGGACTGGGGGGGCGTGGATGGCCTGACCGTGACTTGGGGGCGCGACGGCAATCCCGGCCGCTGTGTGGTGTTCGACACCAGTGTGCAGCAGAAGGACAAGAAGGCCTACCAGTCCGACCCCAAGAAATACACCGGCCCCTCGCAAAAACGCCAGTACGCCTCGGTCGGTGCGCATGAGGGCGTCTGGGTCTTCTCCCAGCCCATCGATCTGCGTGCTGATGACGAGTATTTTATTATCACTGCGGATGTTAAGTCGTCGGTCGGTGGCGGGCCCTTCGTGCTGATTCGTGGTTTCCAGCTGGTCACGGAAGAGAATGCGGGCCGGAACAACTCAATTTTCCAGACCCCGCATCCCGGCGGGCCGGCCTACTCTGAGCAATTCGGCCCGGAGAGCCAGCGCCGTGACAGCAAAGCCGGCGATTATCTGCAGAGCTGGCGCCACACCCTGGTCTGCCGCATTGATGCTCCGGGAAAATGGGAGCACTTCGAGATGGGCTTCAATCTGCCCAAGGAAAAGCGTTTCCGGCCCCAGCGTCTCTGGCTCAAGCCTTATGCGTACTGGCCGGAAGGCATTTACGAATTCGATAACGTGACCCTGCGCCGGGCCACGAAGAAAGAAGTGGCGGCTGTGAATGGCAAACGCAAGTCCATTCTGAAGAAAGAGCGGAAGTGACCGGCGCTAACCGAGCTCCCTCGTCCCGCCCAGCAGGAGAAATACTATGACCACTAAATCACCATGCCGGATTGTGCTGCTCGCACTGCTGCTGCT
>JAAYYJ010000539.1 GCA_012515455.1 Oligosphaeraceae bacterium | reverse complement strand
GCCCGCCTTCTTTGTTCTCGTCGCTATCTGTCCTCGACATATAGCCCTAAATGCCTGCGGAAGATAGCTCCTGCGGCCTCGAAGGCAGCCAAAAATTCGCGCTGAAAACAAACTGTCGATGTTTGCGAAATGAAAAATATCACATAAGACATACTGAACCATGGAGTTAGTATTATATGTGTCAAAACCCCGTGAAATATGCGGGCTAGATCATGCCGGCCAGGAGTGCCCAGCGGCCGGCCTGGGGGCCTTCCCGCCGAAAGGAGGGGAAGTCCGGCTGCTCGAAGGTACAGCAGCCGCTGGTTTCGATCTGTTCGGGGGGCAGGCCTGCCTCCAGCAACTGCTGGCGATTGGCGGCGGCCAGATCGAAGAGCCATTTCGGTTGGGAATCGGAATTGCGCAGGTGGAGGTAATGGTGGGTCTGATGAAGATTCTTTTGGGCCTGTTCCGCAACTTCAGGCCCAACTTCGTAACAGCGTCCGCAGATGCCCGGTCCGATCCCTGCGTGCAGGTCTTCCAGGCGGCTGCCGCATTGTACTGTCATCACGTCAATCATCTGCCGGGCAATTTTCTGCACGGTCCCCCGCCAGCCGGCATGGCAAAGGCCCAGTACGGCCCGCACCGGATCGTAGGCGAGCAGCAGGGGGCAATCGGCACCCAGCAGCATGAGAGGAATGCCCCGCACCTGGGTTACCAGGGCGTCGGTATCGAGTGCCAGATGGGCCGGCTGAGTTACTACCGCGACCCGGCTGGAATGGACCTGACGGCACCGGCTCAAATGCTGCGCCGGCAATCCCAGCACCTGACAAAAGGCTTCCCGATTGCGGCGGCTGCCTTCCGGGTCCCGGCTGGAGAAATTGATCTGGCCGTTGCGGCGGAGGGAAATCCCGTGTCGCAAAGCCGATTGTTCCGCCAGACCATCGAACTGCAAATAGGAGATTTCGCTGTTTTCTATTCTACGCATCGGGCTGTTGGGGGAGAAGCTTATGCTTTGGTATCCAGGACCACTTTGATCTGATCCGGTTCGCCGGCCTTCTGCAGTGCCGCCAGGCCGTCCGCCAGCCGGAAGCGGGCGGTAATCAGGCCGTTGACCTCTATCTGACGGGCGGCCAGGGCATTGATGGCATCGGCAAACGGTCCGCAGCGGGAACCGATCAGGGTTATCTCATCGACCACCAGGGGTGATAGGTCCACGGCGGCACCCGGGGCAAAGGTGCTCTTGAGGACCAGCTTGCCGCGCGGCCGCACCAGCCGGCAGGCGGTGGCAAAACCCCCGGCGGACCCGGTGCAGTCCACCACGACATCCCATTCCTGCCGCGGGATCATATCGTCCAGCAGGATTCCCTGAATCCCCCGCTTCTCGCAAAATTGCAGTTTTTCCTCGTGTTTGCCCAGCAGGACCACCTTGCCCTTGCCCCCGTGCAGGGCCAGGACCTGCACGGCCAGCAGTCCCAGGCGGCCGTCTCCCACCACCATGACCTTTTGCCGCGGCTCGATGGGGACCTGCTTGACGATCTGGAGGGCGGCCGCCAGGGGTTCGATGAAGATCGCCGCCTCATTTTCGATGGCTGGCGGCAGGACATAGAGATTCCGGCGCGGCAAGGATACGTAGTCCGCAAACACGCCGTCATGATTTTTGATTCCGATGGTCTTTCGCTGCCGGCAATGATTGCTCAAGCCCGACAAGCACATATCGCACTTGCCGCAGACGCAATTGATATCGCCGACTACCCGCTTGCCCTGCAGATCTTTGGGGCCTTTGGCCACTGTTCCCACAAATTCATGGCCCAGTACCCCGGAAAACTCCATATAGCCCCTAGCAATCTCCAGATCGGTGGCACAGATTCCCGCCAGTTCCACCTGTACCAGGACCTCTTCCGGAGCCGGGACCGGATCCGGATACGACGGCCGGCAGCTCAGATTGCCATCCTGTATTACCAGTGCGCGCATAGCTCAAACCTCCATGTTATCTTTTTCGGTTTATTCATAGTCCCCTGCCAGCGCGGCAAACGGATCTTCCGAGGTCGCCAGCCAGCCCTGCCATTCCTTGCTATCATAGTCGAAATCCCTGCCTGTCAGCTTCTTGAGCGACTCCCGCGACTGAAAGGAGACGGCGAACTCCGGATCCTCCAGACCGTTGATCAGGCTCCGGATCACTTTGCGGTTCCGGTATTTCGCCAAAACCTCCGCTGCCCGTGCCCGGATCGAGCGTTCTTCATCCTTTTCCCGCATCACCAGCAGGATTTCCATCGCGTCGTCCTGCTGCCGCCGGCAGACACCCTCCAGCGTTTCCCGCCGCACCAGGAGGCTTTTATCATTGGCGGTCTCCTTGAGGGTATCCATGATATTTTCGATGGCATAATTTTTTACCAGCACCTGGACAGCAGCCGCCCGTACCTGGGCATCGACATCGCCCCGGGCCATAATCCGCAGGATCTTGGCTGTGGCTTCCCAGGTTGGCGCCTGCCCTTCCCCCAGCATCAGCACGCCCTGCCGCCGCTGGTCGGCATCCGCACTGCCCAGCCGTTCCAGCAGTTTCTGCCGGCGTACCTGGGGGCTGTCCGGCAGGAGCTTGAGCACCCAGGCGGCCACCGGGTTTTGCGGCTCTTCCTTTACCGTCACGCAGCCGGAGGTCCCCAGCACCAGCAGCAGGATCAGGATATTCGTAATTCTCGGAATATAGAGCATTTATCACTCCTACAAGCTCCCCGCCCATTTATGGTTTTATTTCCCGGCTACTGTATGCCAAACCGCCTCCTTACGCAAGTAGTATTGTTGCCAGATCGGCAAAATAGCCCTGCGGGTCGGGTTCGAAATCGAGGGTATGATGGGCGGCTGGGTAGAGGATAAAATCCTGTTCTCCCCGCGCCCCTAGCACCGGGCGCAAAAAATTAACGGTCGCTTCGTTATCCACGATCCGGTCCTGGCCGGCCAGAAACAGATACACCGGGACTGAAATCCGGCCCACCGCCTGGCGGGCCAGAAAATCCAGCTTCTTGGAGGCCATAAAAAAGGAGGCGGTCGCCTCTTTCAGCAGCAGGGGGTCGCGGGCCAGAAATTCCAGCATTGCCGGATTGGCGGTGAACAAGGACGGTTCCGTCAGCGGGATGGTATGCAATTTGTGTGGATGCACCAGGCCGTTCCAGCCGACCGATATTTTTTCTGGCAGGCGGATGTCGATTTTCGGGCACAGGCCCGGGGCTGTCAGTATCACCGACCGGAGTTTGGCTGGAAACTGCTGGGCATACACCAGCGCCAGCTTGCCCGACCAGCTCACCGCCACCACATTCACCTGCGCGGCCCCCGACCGCTGCTGGAGCCAGTTCACCGCCCGGTCCAGATCCTCGAGCAACTGGCCGGCGCTTTCGCAGTGGCCCCGGTCAGCCTGGTTCATCCCGCTGCCCCGCCGGTCCGGAGCCAGCACCGTCAGCCCCGCCTGCCGCAGGAAATCGCACGAACGGACAAACCAGCCGCTGTGCGACTGAATCCCGTGCAGATAAACTGCCGCCCGGCCCGGCTGATGGCCTGCGTAATACCGGCCCCTGGCTGGGTAGCCATCCCCCAGCGGGACCTCCACATATTCGCAGGGCAGGGGAGCCGCCATCGATATCTCCGGTGGCTGGTTCATCGGCCTATCCGCCCGAAGCTGCAATACTCCCGCACCGGG
>JAAYYJ010000538.1 GCA_012515455.1 Oligosphaeraceae bacterium | reverse complement strand
GCCAGGCGGATGCCGTGCCTGGCCTCCATCTCCTGCCAGCGCGTTTCCGGCATCGTGCGCAGCACCGGCCGGGGGATTTCCTCCCGGGGATGGATACGCGCCTCGACGGCCATATTTACTTCTGCCGCCGCCGCCAAATAAGCATCGAGGTTGCCAACCGTCGGCAGGTAAATATTACATTTCCGCACCCCGGCCTCGGACAGCAGATGCATTTGCGCCGCCATCTCCGGGAATGGATTCTCACGGTCGAGGACATATCGGGCGTGATCCCAGACAGATATTTGCATGTGTGGTTTGGGCTCCTTTAGTGGAGAAAATAGAACGGCCGGGGGAGGGTGGATTTTCCTCCGGCAATTTGCACAGTAGGGGAGCAGATGCCGTTGCCGGGCGCGGTTTGATTCAGCGTTTGGACAGCGGACCCGGGTATCTGGCCAAATCCTTCGCCGCACCTCTGAAGCAGTAAAGGCAGATCCAGACAAAATACAGCAGCAGGAAGGTTATCACCGGCAGCGCCGTGGGCAGGGTCTGGCTGTCCAGGATCAGCACCAGCGGCCAAAGCAGTACCGGCAGCAGTATCAGCATCAGCGCGACATAGCTCCTGCCCCGGGCAAAATTGAAGGTCACGCCCAGCCACTTGTATTTATCGTGCTTGTAGACAAATACCCGCGGATCATCGGGATTGATGTAGATGATGGTTCGGCATTTCATGCTGCTCGCTCCGCTGTAGACCGGATGACGGGAACTCCGCTGCTGAATGCATATAAAATAATCCCCTTGGCTGTCATTTGCAACGCCGGAGAGAGAAAATCCTGCCCTCTGACCACCAGGGCGGTGTTACTCAATGTCCGTCATTACGATAAGGATAGACTTTCCAAGAGTTTTTATGCATTGCCGAAGGGCTGCTGTCCGCTGCCGCCAGAACGGTTATGTTGTCTCCGTAGCAACCACCAGTTCTAAGCAGAGGAGCAACCACCATGCAGAAGAGACACAGACGCGTATTCACCCTGATCGAGATGCTGTCCGTCATTGCTATTATCGCGGTGCTGTCCGCGATGCTGTTGCCGGTCTCAGTCAAGGCCCGGGCCAAGGCTGGGCAGATCAGCTGTGTGGGAAATCTCAAGCAGCTGGCGATATCCTTCATGCTTTATGCTTCCGACCACCGCGAACGACTGATGCCATACATTACCGGCGGCGGGGTCTATGATCACCCGGGCACCAACTGGACCCGCATCACCTATCCCTATTTTCAGAGCACCGAGGTGCTGGCCTGTCCAGCCAGCTTGCAGAACGCCCCGGAAGCAAACGACATAGCGTTTCATCTTTATGACGGCAATTACGGCTGGAATTATGACGGCACCCAAGGAAACCGCGGGCGACTGCACAGCCATATCGATGCCCCCAGCAAGGGCTATCTGCTCTTCGATTCCGGCGACCAGTGCGTAATTTACGGCAAGAACTGCTGGGAAAACCTGATGGAGGAACTGGACCTGGATTGGGACAGCCGTTCCGAGGGCTGTAACCGCCACCTCGACAATGTCAATATCGCGTTCGTGGACGGACATGTCGCAGCCCGGGAATTGCCGGATTTCCTGGCCGCACCCTGCCTGACCAACGCCGCACCCTGGTATATCGAATGGGACGGCGGACAGCTCAGCATGGGGGGAGTGCCATTCCCAAAACGCTGAACCGTGCTCAGAGCACACCCTGGTAAGCGCACCCTGGTGTATCGAATGGGACAGCGGCACTCCCGCTCTGGTGGAAGTGCCATTTCCCCAACGCTGAACCGTGCTCCGGCGCACCCTGTTTGACCAACGCCGCGTCCCGGTATATCGAAGGACCGCTGGCAGCCCCCGCCGGCGTCATGGTTGCCCGGTCGATTTTCGACAGCCCCCTCCGGGAAATTCCCCCCTGCCGGCTTGTTTTTCGCCGTTCGGATATTACATTACAATCATATTCCGCAAGACAATTTGGAGAGATGGCTGAGTGGTCTAAGGCAGCGGTCTTGAAAACCGCCGTACTGGCAACAGTACCGTGGGTTCGACTCCCACTCTCTCCGCCATTTTACCCTTGAAAAACGCCTGAGTGGTACCATTTTATTATTCGTGAAAATTACCAGGCGTCGATGAGAAATTTCCATATAGGGAGGATGTTTACGCCCCCATCAAGCATCTTCTCTTCATTCCAGGTGACAATATAGAGCTTGTCTATTTCAAGTTCCAATCCTGCCTGGAGCAATGGGGCAATTTCCCGTTTGGAGGTTTGAGGATCATTCATACTCCATGTAACCTGAACCAGGATTTTCCTGCGGTTCAATTTGTCGTAAACATAAAAATCCACTTCTTTATTGTCAGCAGTATTGTAGTATGCGACTTCAAGTTTTCGCCTTCGCAAATGAAGGTAAACCAGGTTTTCCAGCAGCCATCCTCTGTTGGCCATGGGGTCCTCTGCCATCGCTTTCACCAAACCGACGTCAATCATATAGACCTTGTCAGGGTTAACCATTTTTGCTTTTTCGGAAGGAGCATGCAATTCCGTCCTGAACAGGATATATGCTTCTTCAAAATAATCTATAAAGGCAAAGAGATCATTCTTCGAACATGGCACCTGCATCCCCTTGTTCAACACCTTCCAAAACTTAGTGACGCTGAATTTTTGGGAGTCTGCATTATAGAGGGCGGCCAGAAGATAGCGCAGGGCCGTTGTGTTAGTAACCTTGTGACGTTCAACTACGTCTTTCAGGATAACCATGTTGCTGTACTCCTGAAGAATTTCTACGCGGGTGGCCATGTCTTCATACAAGTATATTTCCGGGAACCCGCCAAGCATGAAATAGTTCTCCATTTCATGGCGCAGATAGGCTATGGAATCATCCGAAAGATGTTCGGGCAGACGTTCAAAGACCTTTTTATAGCGCAGGAATTCGGAAAAAGAAAAGGGAAGCAGTTCCTTGCTGACAGAACGGCCACGCATTGCAGTCGCTATTTCGGAGGTAAGCAATTTTGAGGAGGAACCGGTTAGAATAACCTGAACGTTTGTTGTGTCAAGCAGTCGCCGGACAAAACGCTCCCAGTTGTCCACATTCTGTATC
>JAAYYJ010000537.1 GCA_012515455.1 Oligosphaeraceae bacterium | reverse complement strand
CACTGCTCTACCAGAATGACAACGACGACTTCTCGGTCCCCTACGGCAACAGCGCCGGCGCCATCTCAATGTGGTACACCGCCACCGCAGCCAGCTCGCTGAGTCCCTATTTGGGCGTCAATGTTTCCAGCGGCCGGCTCGGGGCTTTTGTCAAAAACAGCGCCGGCACAGTCATCACCACGCCGATCCTCTGCCCCTCAGTAAGCTTCGGCGGCAGCGGCACAGAGTACTTCTACGGCATCAATTACAAGGTCGGCATGTATCCTTTCAGAATCAGCTCCGCACAATACCCGTCAATGTGCAGCTACTTCGGAGAAACTGCAGCCGTAAACCCAGTATTCTTTTACAAGCGCCTCGATGCCACTTACCCGCCCGGGTTCCCCCACGACAACACCACCAACGTGGTCTTCCTGGATGGACACGTGCAAAATATGCGCAGCCAGGAAATCCCTTTCGAGGAAGTACTGGGACGCGCCCGCTGGACAAAATTTTGGGCCCCGATCGACTGGGACCGCTAGCATCTGATGCAAGACATGCAAAAATTGTTACTCTGGCTGCTCTTTTCCCTGGCCGCCCTCCTACTGCCGGCCAGGGAATATGATCTCTCGCCGGGTGAAGATGCCTGCGAGCGCATTTCAGCACTGCAGCCCGGCGACACCCTGCGGATTAGAATCGGCGTGCACCCGGCTCTGACTGGTCCAATATCAGTCAAAGGCACACCTGAACAGCCTATTGTCATCTGTGGAGAGGACCCGGACCTGAGTATTTTCAGCGCCTGGAGCACAAACTTTTTACCTCAATGGACCGCAGTGCCCGGCGAGCGCTTCGCCTTTGCCACACCTTGCCCGGAAACGGTAGTATCGGTCACCGATGTCACTCACGACTTGCAGCTGCAGCCAGCCCCGGGCTTGGCTGGACTCTCAGGGCTGCGCGGGACCTATTACTACGATCCTGAAGCACAACAGCTCTATGTCCATTCCGCCGACGGTCGGCAGCCTGGTTCGGGGCTGCGGATCGGTACTCACTCCGGGCACCTGATAATCCTGCAGGCAGCGGAAAATATTATTCTGCGCGATCTCTCCTTCACGGGCTCATCCCACCGTGAAGCCAAGCTGTCAGCTCTGGGCAGCGCCATCCGCACCCTGAACACCCGGCATCTGCGGATCGAGAACTGCAGTTTTTACTTCAATACCGGGGGCGTGAACATCACCAACCACTGCTATGACAGCATAGTGCGGAAATGCTTCTTCCGGCAGAACAATTCGTACGGCTACAGCGAGATGGCACAGCTTTTTTTCGGCTCCTACTGCCAAAAAAACCAGGCCATTGACAACATCATAATGGACGGTCGCACGCACGGCCTGCGTTTCTATTCCGGGGCCGAGGATTGCACAGCCACAGGGAATATCATTGTCAATGAGATGATCGGGCTGTACTACAAAGCATCCAAGGGTGAACGCCGGGCCGAACGCAATATCGTACTCGGCTGTCAGGCTTTCAATTTCAGTGATCTGAATCTTCCCATCAGCAACATCCATAACACCCTGCAAAAGCCCTCCTTTCTGCAGGATGACAACCCCACGAACCTGCTCTTCAGCCCGGAAGAGAAGGACACGCCTCGCTGGGTTGCTCCCGAGTATCTGGATTTCCGCCTGCAGGAAGGCTCACCCGGTTCAGGCCGTGGCGCCTACCCTGAACCCGCAGCTGTGCTCTATGCAGCAACAACCGCGGAGGACTATAACCTCGGCACCCGCATGGACCAGCCTCTGCCCGGATTGAGCCGCGCCCTGAATACAGCCCCGGAACACAGCACCATCTACCTCCTGGAAGGGACTTATGCCAGCGCTACGGTCAGCAAACCGGTCACACTGCGAGGAATGGGCAAGGTGATAATCCCAGAACTGACGATTACGTCCGACCAAGTCAACCTGGCCGGGCTGGAGGTCAACCGCCTGCAAGCCAGAGCAGTCCAAGCCCTGAATTGCCAGCAGCTGCAGGTGGAGACTGCAACCATCAGTAATTCAAAGACAGTCAGCATTAAACATTGTCAATTCCAACAGCTGGACTGGCGGGATAACCACTCCAGCCGGATACTGTTCTCGGTGCTGCCCGCACGCGAATATGCGGGCGCACGCTGCGGCGGCAACAGCCGGCAACCCGGCACCCTGATGCCCGGGCACGCCCTGGCTGCCGGCCTCAAACCGGCGCCGCATCCAGCGGTGCAGCCGCAACTGGAAGGACCGGCATTGTCGGCGTTGTATCCCTCGCTGGTGACCATTTCCTGGATCACCCCCAATATCGGCAGTGACTCCTGGCGCGAGCGCGACAACTGGTGGACGCCAAGGCCGGTGCTCAGTCTGCTCGAATACGGCACTACCCCGGAATGTACCCAGCAAATTCCATCCCTGGGAGAAATTTTTCATAGCGTTTCCCTACAGGATTTGCAGCCCGATACCAAATATTACTACCGGGTCCGCATCCCGGCCCAGCCGCTGCTGCTGAATGTGCACGGTGCGCTGCAGCCCGCTCCGGTTAGCCCTTGGGCTGGCAATAAGCTGTCCGAGACATTCAGCTTCACCACCCCGGCGGATAGGCCTGCAGAATCAGGACGCACCTACCACCTGCAGCCGGGTGAACTGAACCGTTATTCGGCTCTGGCCCGCCCCGGGGACACGCTGATTCTGTCCCCAGGAGTGTACCGTGAGACTTTCCGGCCGCCGGTGTCCGGGCTGCCAGGAGCACCCATCACCCTGAAAGCAGCTGAAACCGGCCAGGTGATTCTGGATGGCGCCGGGCATCTGATACCGGCGGGGGTGTACCTGGATCTGACTGACCACATCATTATCGACGGCATCATCTTCCGTCACTTCGCCAACAAGCTGTTCAGCAACCGCCAGGGTATGGAATATGGTCAGATTCAGATTCTGCGCTCCCGTCAGATCGATATCAATAATTGTGTCTTCCTGGGCCATGGTGCATACCAGTTCTTTATCAATATGAAGTGGAGCGGAGATATCCGGATCCGCAACAACGTTTTTTTCACCGGTGTCAATGGCCTGGGCGGCGATAAAATCGGCAATCTGCTGGTGGAGCAGAACACTTTCTACGATACCTCAATCAGAAATTTCATGCTGAACAGCTTCCGGCCGGGCAGCCGGGTCAGCATCCGCCAGAACCTCTTCTTGGGGCAGATCGGTTCGAAGGCGCGCTTCGGCACCACCATGGGCGAACTGAACGAGGACGGGCTGACAGAACTGCAGTTCGATCACAATATCTGGTTCTTCTCACCCGACAATCAGATCCGCTTCTGCGGCTTCGAACGCAACAGCAACCTCCCGACCGATGCCGACGGCCCACGCGGACTGGAACGGCTAAGACAAAAACGCGGATGGGAGCAGAACGGGCAGGAAATCAGCACCTTCCAATTCGCCAACGGACGCTTTATCGACCCCTGGGATGACAAACGCTGCCAGCAGGAATTCAGCCTCCCCATTGCTCGGGCCGAATTCGTCCCTGCGCTGGATTTCTTCGACCCCGAACCGGGACTGATACCCGAGCACATCGGTGCGCACAGTCGGCGTCCATGACCGCCCCCCCTATGCAGATTAACCACTGTAACCCTTGCACAATATGCATCGAATCCCTTTATTGCTGCTGCTGTTAGGCACCGTATTAAGCGCAGTCGAGTACACCGTCTCTCCAGCCGATGACCTGCAGGCAGCCATCAATCGGCTGGCCCCTGGTGACACCCTGACTCTGCAGCCCGGTGAATATCATCCACCTCAGACAGTACAAATCAACGCCTGCGGAACCGCGGACCAACCCATCCGCATCCAAGGCGCCGAGCGACACCTGTCACTGCTCACCGCCTGGACACATCAGGAATGGGTCTGGCAACCGGTAAAGGACAAACCCTTCGTTTATCAGGCCGAAAAAATCCCGGTCGCGGTCGCAGTGACCGAACTGGATACCGGCACCATCCTGCGGGCGGCCCCCAGTCTGACCGACATGGAGTACTTCCGGGCTTCGTTCTTCCACGACCCGAAAAAGAAAATCCTGTACCTGCATTGCAGCGACGCCGACAGCCCATCCCGGCACCGCATCAGGGTCACCACCCGTTCTGGATACCTGCTCGCAGTCAGTAACGCCGAGCATCTGCAAATCGCCAATCTGTCCTTCACCGGCGCCAACCACGCTACGCCTTCGGAATCCAGATTCGGCAGCGCTATCCGAGTCAATACATCCAATCACATACTGATTGAGAACTGCGACTTCTATTTCAACAGCGGGGGGATTTATATCACCTTCCACAGCCGGAACCCGGTCGTCAGGAACTGCTTCTTCCGCGGCAATGACGGACTCGGGTACGGGGAAATGGCGCAGCTGTTCTTCCACTTGTCATGCAGCGACTGCCTGGCCGAAAACAATACCGTTCTCGACGGACGCACCCACGGTATCCGCTTCTATTCCGGAGCAAAAAACGTCACCGCCCGGGGAAATATCATCCGCAACGAGCGCAACGGACTCTATTACAAGGCCTCCCAAGAGGCACGCCTGGCGGAGCGCAATGTCGTCCTGGACTGCCTGGAGAGCAACTACAGTGACTTGGTCGGCCGGCCGACCAGAGCAATCGGCAACACCGCCGCCCAACCCAGTCAGATGGAGCACCCGGGCGAAGACAACCTGCTCTTCGATCCTAAATTTATCGACCCGCTCTTCTGTGCCCCCGACCATCAGGATTTCCGTCTCCAAATCGACTCGCCCTGCCTGGGGCGGGGCGCATACCCTGAGCCGGCACCGGTGTTTTTTGTCTCTCCTCAAGGCTCGGACACGGCCAGCGGCCGGTCGGTGTCCCAGGCCTGGGCCACCCTGGAGCAGGCGTCCAAGGTCTTGACAGCCGGTGACACGGTTTATCTGCTCCCGGGCGAATACGAATGGCATCCTCTGCCCGACGGCGTGACCCTGCGCGGACGGTCGCTCGAAGCACCGCCAACCCTGCCTGTCGTCACCCTGGCAGGCAACCGGGCTGTCACTCTCGAGAACCTCCGCCTCGGTGAACTGCGGCTGGAACACAGCGAAGCGTTGCATTTCAAGCGGATCACCGCCGGGCATCTCAGTGCCGAATCCTGCCGCAATATTGACTTCTTCCGTTGCGAACTGCAGGAGATCAGCAGCAGCGGCACCGAGAATGCCCGGATTATATTCTCGGTCCTGCCGGCAGGCGCGGCGGCAGAATTCCGCCAGTATTACAACGGACCTGCACCGGTGATCGGCCCGGGCTGTCACGCATTGCCCCGCGGTCCGCATGATTACTGCCGGCAGAAACCACAGGCCCGCATCGAGGACATCGCCGAGCGGGTATATGCCGATCGCGCACTGATCACCTGGTCCACCCCCGACTGCAGTTCGGCTTTATGGAATGTTGGCGGCGGCTGGTACGCTCCGCGACCCATTATGAGCCGCCTGGAGTATGGCCCGACCCCGGAATGCGGGAACTCTCTCCCGTCCTTCGGAGAAATCTTCCACTCCTTGACCCTGAAGGATCTTCTGCCCGGGCAGCAATATTATTACCGCATCCGTATCCCGGAGAAGATTCAGTCCCTGACCTATACCGGTTCCTTCCAGGAAGAACCCGCGCGAAACCACGAATTTCTCGGCGGAGCCTGCAGTGCCTTGCGGACATTTGTCACCCCGGCGGCAGATGATTTCCAACCCCGGACCCATCTGGTGGATTCGAGCCAAAGTCTGACCGCAATCTCAAAAACGGTCCGCCCCGGCGACACAATTCTGCTGCAGCCCGGTGTATATCAGGACACATTCCGGCCTTTGGCATCAGGCCGGGCAGGACTGCCAATTACCCTGAAGGCCGCCGTGCCCGGCACAGTGATTATGGACGGCAGCGCCAATCTGCGTCCGGCCGGCGTGCTGCTGTCCGGGGTGGAACATATCACCATCCAGGGGCTGATTTTCCGCTTTTTCTCCAATAAGCTGTTCGGGTATCGGGCCGGGATGTACTACGGCCAGATTCAGATCTACGACAGCGCGGACATCAGCATCCGTGACTGCGTGTTCCTGGGCCATGGCACCTATCAGTTCCTGATCGAAATGCGCGCAAGCGACCGCATCCGCATCGAGAACAACGTGTTTGTCAATGGCGTGAATCAAATCAACGGCGGCCTGAACCGTGATATCGAGATCATCGGCAACACCTTCTATTATCCCCTGATTCGAAACATACTGCTCTCTTATGGCGAGAAAAACAGTACCGTCACGGTGAAAAAAAATCTCTTCCTGGGCAAAAGCAGACAGAAGACCCTCGAAGCCATTACGTATGGCGAAATCTCCGGCCCGGAGAACATCCTCTTCGATGACAATATCTGGTTCTTCTCACCCCAGGACCCATACCGCTTCTGCGGCTTCGAGAATCTGCTGGCACTGCCCCCGGACCAGCGAGGACAGCCGGCCGGACTGGAACGACTGCGCGACAAGACCGGCTTTGAACAGAACGGCCGGGTAATCGAGAGCTTTCGCCTGCAGAACCAGGACTTCATCGACCCCTTCTGCGAGGGCGAACGCTATAAGAAAGAATTCCATCAACCGGTGCTGGACGGCACCCTGGTCCCGACCCTGGAATATTTCGCACCGCACCCAGAAATCGGCCTGGATAGCTATGGCGCTCACCCGCGCTGATTTCCCTGCGCCGCTGGCAAACCGCAAAAATCTGTGCTATGGTAAGAAAGGCGCCGCAACCAGGCGGGGTGCTGTCATTACCACAATGGAGACTCGATTATGTGGAAGGCCATCATCCTGGCTGCCGGCCTCCTGGCCGCCAGTCTCACAGGAGCTGAAAGCAGAACCATGAATACTGTAGCCGAATTACTGGAATACCGCAACCAAAGCGAAGCCGAATACCAAAAAAAACACCCCGGGCAGGAAAAGCTCTGGGGGAAGCCGGTCAGGTCCACACTGCCGGCAGCAACAGGTAAAATACTCTACCAGGACAACTTCAGCGATTTGTCCAACTGGCAGCATGAGGGCATCGGCAATCTGTCCACTCCTGAACCGGGGACAATGCAGCTGAACTGCCTGGGATCCAAGCAGGGGCGGGAAGGCTGCATGGCTTTCTGCCGCACCGATTTCCCCGACCATATCAAAATCGAATATGAAGTCAAAGCCCTGAGCCGGCGCGGGCTGATCATCATCTTCATTGCCGCCCGGGGACGGAACGGCGAAGATATGCTCACCGGGCTGCCGCCGCGCTCTGGCATCTTTGCCGATTACATCCACAATGAGGCAATGCGCAGCTACCACCTAAGCGTCAGCCGCTATAACGACAAAGGTGAGCACACCGGAGTCAGCAACTGGCGCCGTAATCCCGGCATCTTCCTGATGGGACAACAGGAGGACGCCTGCCGCCAAATCAACACCTGGTACCGCATCGCCATCGTCAAGAAAGGGCCGCTGCTCCAGCTCAGCGTCAACGGCGAACCGGCCGGAGGATTCCTGGACCCGCAGGAAATTCCGGAGGAAATCCCCACCGCGGGGAAAATCGGCTTCCGGACCATCGGCTCAGAAGTGCACATGCAAATCCGGAATTTCCGGGTCACCGCCCTGGGAAAATAATCCTCCCGGGCAGCACTGCTGCCGCAGAGACAGGCAATATACTGCTCTGCGGCAAGTGCTTATACCCTATGCCCCCGCGACCCGCGGCATCGGCATGGGCTCAATCAACATATCCGCCTGCATGAACTCCAGCAACAGATCGCATTTGAGCTGCTGGCATTCGGGGAGGTCCCAGAGATTGACCAACTCGCCCGGGTCTTCCTGCAGATCGAAAAGCTCGCCGTAGGTCGCATTGCAGTACACCGTAATCTTATAGCGACCGTTCACCAGGGTCTTGATATTCATGGTGGTAGGGTTGTGACGATTTTCGATGATCACGTTTTTGCGCGGCTCACCACCTTGGCCGGTCCACTGCGCAAACTGATTGAGTCCCGTCATCCGGCGCGGCACCGGTATGCCGGCAAAACCCAGGAAGGTCGGCGCCAGGTCCACCGTGTTCTGCAGATCGGAATTAACCGTGTTCTCCGGCAGTACCCCGGGCAGCGAAGCAATCAGGGGTACCCGCAGCAAATCCTCATAATGGTGAATAGCCTTGGCCACCAGACCGTGCTGGCCGAAGAAAGTACCATGGTCGGAGGTGAACACCACCAGCGTATTCTCGGTCAGACCCAGCTCGTCGAGCTTGTCCAGAATCTTCCCGATATACTTGTCCATCATGGTGATCATGCCGTACATGATTGCGATGCCACGGGCCTTCTCCTCCCGGCTCCGCAACTGGCAGGACGCGCCATGCAGCATGTTGCTGCCCTCGTCAGTGCGATAAGCGGAAAAATCGGGATTCTTCTGCTGGGTCAGGGCAAAATGCGGCGGCTTGTCATCGAGCTCCCCGGGGACTATCTCAGGCACCGTGACCTTGGCCGGGTCATACATGCTCGCGTAGGGCTCGGGCACAAAATACGGCGAATGCGGATCCAGAAAGCTCGCCCAGAGAAAGAAATTATCGCCACTCTGCTTGAATTCCTCCAGCATGGCGTTGGTGCGCTCCGCAATCCACACGTCGTAATGCAGCTCCTCCGGGATATCCCAAGCGGTCCCGACCTCGGGACGCACCCGCGGCGAATCACTCAGCTGGTCACCCGGCACACGCTGGGATTCGACATTAGAGACAAAATATTTGCGCCAGTCCTTACAACCCTTCGACTCCATCCACAGGGCATAATGCTGCCCCGCATGCGACTCATCAGCATGATTACGAGCCATCTCAGCTTTGTCAAAGCCGTAGAAAGGACCGCGGAAATTGCGCCAGAATTCCAAGTCATGCAGGAGCGGATATCCCTCCAGAGTGGGGAATTCCGGGGTCCCCAGCAGGGGTTGGAAATGCGCTTTCCCGACCAATGCGGTCTTGTAATCATGCTGGTGAAATTCGTCGTTGACCGTAGGCACCGACTCCAGCATCTTCGTGCCCAGGCTGTAGGCGCCGTGCTGGCTGGGGTACATCCCAGTCAGCCAGCTGCAACGCGTCGGCGTGCAGGTCGGATTGACCGTATATGCGTTGTCAAAACAAACCCCGCGCCGGGCCAGCCGATCCAGATTCGGGGTATGCACCTCGGGGTTGTTCAAACCCAGCGTCAGCCAATGCTGCTGGTCGCTGGTGATAAAAAGGACATTGCGCTTGCTCATGGTTGCTGATCTCCAGATAATATGGTCCCGAATACCCTGACATCAGGTCAGGGTTTTTACTAATATATTACCCGGAGAAGATTGTACAACCGCCGGCCAGCGCGTCACTCCGCCGGCGGCTCGGCCGGTGCCGGTTCGACAGGCAGTGCACCGCCGCCGCCCAAAGCAGCATAGAGCTGCAGCTGGCTGCTATGCTCGGCCAGACGCAGGCTGATCAGCGACTGCTGGGCCGTAAACAGCGAGCGCTGCGCATCCAGAACTCCGAGATAGCTGTCAACGCCTTTCTCAAAACGCAGCTGCGCTAGGCGATAAGTCTCAGCCAGAGACGATACCAGCGCTTCCTGAGCCTGGCGCTGGCGGCCGATGGTGCGGCATAGAGACAGCGCGTCTGCAGTCTCGCGAAAAGCATTCTGGATGGCTTTCTCGTATTGGGTCAGAGCCATCTCGCGCTGAACCTTGCTGGCCCGGTGCGCCGACCAGGTCCGGGCGTCAAAAATGGGCATGGTGATCTGGGGTGCGAAACTCCAGGTCCCGTTCCCGGATTTGAACAGCCCGGACAGCTCGTCACTGGCAGTACCCAGGGCACCGGTCAGAGTAATGCGGGGGAAGAATGCCGCCCGGGCTACACCGATTGTCGCCTGCGCGGCCAGCAGCTGGTGCTCAGCGGCCATGACATCGGGACGCAGCAGCAGCTGCTCTGAAGACAATCCGGGGCGCAGGGTCGCCGGTGCAGCCAGCCCCGACAGTTGTGCGGGCAGGAGCTGCGCGGGCAGCTCCTGTCCCAGCAGCAGCCGCAGGGCATTGCTGGCCTGATCGGCCTGGCGCTGGTAACGGGCCACGTCAACCCGGGCCATCTCCAGGGGCGTCTGAGCCCGCCGGAAATCCAACTCATTGACCAAACCGGTCTCATACTGGTGCTTGACCAGGGCGTAGGCCTCTTCCTGGGCCTTCAGGGTGGACTCCGCCAGCTGCAGGGCTTCCCGCTCCGCGGCCAGCGACCAGTACCCTTGGGATACCGCTGCCACCAGCATGATCTGGGCGCTGCGCCGGGCTTGCTCAGTCGCCAAGTACTCCTGCAAAGCCTGCTCACTCAGACTGCGCAAGTACCCGAAAAAATCCAGCTCCCAAGACAGCACGCTGAGATTGGCGCTGTATTGTTCGGTGATGCGCGCCTGTCCTGCCGGGGTCAGATCAGCCGCACTGCGCTGCCGCGCGCCGCCGCCCACGGCGTACAGGCTGGGGAACAGCTCCTGGCGCTGGATGTTGTACATTGCCCGGGTCAGCTCCACCCGCTGCGCCGCCAGACGGAAATCGCGGTTGTTCGCCAGAGCGATGCCAATCAATCCCTGCAGATTGGCATCGGTGATGATTTCGCTCCAGGGCAGCTGGCTGAGGTCAGGCGCAGCCTCCTGGGCTGAGGGTTCCGCCTCCCCCGGCAGCAGTTGCGGCACCGGTGCCGCCGGGCGCTCATACTCGGGAATCAGGGTGCAGCCGCAGAGGCCTACCAGGGTCAACCAGGCTATGCAAACGGTTCGCATTATTTCACTCCTCCATTCAAAGCCGCAGCCACCGCCTGCTTGCGTCCTCCGCCGAAAGTTTTGTCCACCAGCATATAGAACAGCGGTGCGAAGATGACCACCAGGATGGTCCCGGTAATCATGCCGCCGAAGACGACTGTGCCGATGGCATTCATGGCACCGGCGCCGGCACCGGTACTGATCGCCATCGGGAACACCGACAGACCAGTGGTCAGCGAGGTCATCATAATGGGACGCAGACGCAGACGCACTGCGGTAAGACAGGATTCCAGCATCCCGACCCCCTGATCCACCCCGCCCATCGCAAACTGCACAATCAAAATCGCGTTCTTGGTCGACAGCCCCAAGGTATTCAGCAGCCCGATCTGGAAATAGACATCGCTGGGCAGCCCCCGGCCCATGGTAGCAATAAAGCCGCCGATCACCCCCAGGGGCAAAGTCAGCAGCACCGCAATCGGGATATCCCATTTGCCGTACAACGCGGCCAGAAACAGGAATACGATGATAATCGAGAAGGTATACAGCAAGCCCGTCTGGCTGGTACCCTGCTTCTCCTGATAGGAAAGACCAGTCCATTCATAGCCATAGCCCTGCGGCAGCTTCTGCGTCAACTCCTCCATTATCTTCATCGCATCACCGGAACTGTACCCTTTTACCGGCTGCCCCCAGAGATTGATCGCGGGAAAGGCATTGAAACGCTCCAGCTGCGGTGAACCGCTCGACCAGCGGCCGCTGGCAAACGCCGAATAAGGCACCATCTTGCCCTGACGGTTGCGGACATACAGCCGTTGCAGGTCCTCAGGCAGCATCCGGTACGGCGCATCAGCCTGCAGATAGACCCGCTTGACCCGCCCGTTCTGAATGTAGTCGTTGACATAAGCACTGCCGAACGCCGCTGAAACCGAGGCATGAATGGAGCTGATCGGCACCCCCAGCGCACCCGCCTTGTCCCAGTCGATATCGACCCGGTATTCCGGCACATCCTCCATACCGTTGGGGCGGACGTTCATCAGGCGTTTATCCTGCATGGCCATGCCCAGCAGCTGATTGCGGGCAT
>JAAYYJ010000536.1 GCA_012515455.1 Oligosphaeraceae bacterium | reverse complement strand
TGCACTGCGACATCGGCATCGGCATCGATTTGTTTTTCGGCGGCGGGCAGTACGATTTCCAGCAGCAGGCTGACGCCGGCATCCTGGTCCCCTGCGGCCTGCAGGAACGCCATCCCGAGTGGTTCGCCGGGCCGGAGCCGATCATTCCTGGCGGTGGTGGCGGGGAGGTCTGGTATGACCCCCGAGACCGCTACTACGGGGTCTGTTTTTCCTCCTTCGGCATTTGCGGCAATGTGACGCGTCTGCAGCAGGCCGGCTATACAGTCGCGGCTGGTGAGTTGCCCTTGCGCAGTTGGGCGGATTTAAGCGACCCGCGGCTGTTCAATGCGGTGGGGTTGGCTGACCCCTCGAAGAGCGGCTCGATCAACAAATGCTTCGAGATGCTGATCCAGCGTCAGATGCAGGACAGCATGAGCGCTCTGCAGTCCCAGCTTGCGGCCGGGGGTCTCAGTACAGAGCAGGCCCTGGACCGGAGCTGGCGGGATGCCATCAATCTGATCAAGCGCATCGGCGGCAATGCCAGCTACCTGACTTTTTCCGCCAGCAAAGTGCCCATGGATACCGCGATGGGGCAGATTGCGGCCGGCATGTGCATCGATTTCTACGGCCGTTCGCAGGCCGAGTGGGTGAACAGCCATCAAGGCGAGACGGTGATGCTGTTCCGGACTCCGGATGCGGCCTCGACGGTCTCGGCTGATCCGGTCGGGATGCTGCGGGGGGCGCCGCATCCCGAGCGGGCCAGGATGTTCATCGATTTCCTGCTCAGCCAGGAGGGGCAGCGTCTCTGGGGATACCGTGCCGGAACACCCGGCGGTCCAGAGAAATACAGCCTGCACCGCCTGCCCGTGCGCCGCGACGTCTATACCCCCCAGGACCGCCTCTGCATGAGCGCGCCGGAAGCCGAGCCCTTCGCGCTGGCTGCGGCATTCCAGTATCAAGGCAGCTGGACCGGACCGCTGTTTGATGTTATGCGCATTCTGATCAAGGTGATGGTTATCGACTGCGAGCCGGAACTGCGCGCGGCCTGGAAGGCCATCCTGGACAGCGGCGGCCCGGCCGCCCAGGCAGAGGCGATGGCGGCCTTCGAGGCACTGCCCTTCGAGCATTCGCAATCGGCCCAGGTGGCCGCGGCTTTGCGCGATTCCGAGGGCCGCACGAATACTATCCGGGAGTGGCTGTTGTTTTTCCGCCGCCAGTTCCAGCAGGCCCGGTCGTTGGCGGCGCCATCGCAGCCCTAGCCGCGGTTCAATTCAGCCTCAAGGAGCACAGTATGGATATTTCCGCTCTCTGTCTGGCGATGGAAGAGCTCGGCGCTTCGGACCTCTTCCTGAGCGTGGGGCGTATTCCCGGGATGCGGGTGGCGGGGAGTATCCGCGATATTCCAGATGCATCCCCCCTGCGGGAGACCGAGGTGCTGGAGTTTTTCCGGCAGTGCCTGCCTCCGGGGACGGAACAGCGTCTGCGCCAGGCTCTGGATGTGGACCTGGGGGTCACCCTGGGCAGTGCCGGGCGTTTCCGCCTCAATCTGTCTTTTCAGCGCGGCAATCTCAGTCTGGCCATCCGCCGGGTGCCCTCCGGGGAACTGGATTTTGCCGCCTTGGGCATCCCTGAAATTGTCTCTCGCCTGGCGGAGTTGCCGCGGGGGCTGATTCTGATCAGCGGTGCTACTGGGAGCGGCAAGACCACCACCCTGGCGGCGCTGGTCAATCACATCAACAAGACGGCCGCCAAGCATATTGTCACCATTGAAGACCCGATTGAGTTCGTGCACCAAGACGACCAGGCCCTGGTGTCGCAGCGTGAGATTGGCGGGGATACGCGCGATTTCGCCACTGCACTGCGCCATGTGGTGCGGCAGAATCCCGATGTGATCATCATCGGCGAGATGCGCGATCAGGAGACCATCGCCACCGCAATTTCCGCCGCCATGACCGGCCATCTGGTGGCTGCGACCATCCATACCGTGGATGTGCAGCAGACCCTGGAGAGGATTCTTAACTATTTCCCGGACGGGTTGCGCGAGCAGGTCGCCCTGGACTTCTCCCTGGCCCTGCAGGGTATTGTCGCGCAACGCCTGCTGCCGCGCCAGGATGGCACGGGTCGGGTGCCGGCTTTCGAGGTCCTGGTCGCTACCCCCCTGGTGCGGCGGCTGATCGCCAACCGCGACCTCGAGGCGATTCCTGAGGTCCTGAAGGGTGGCGGTCTGGATGGGATGATAAATTTCAACCGCTCGCTGCTGCAGCTTTATCAGTCCGGCAAGGTCGAGCTGGAGATTGCCAGCCTGGCGGCCAGCAACCGCGATGAGTTCCTGCTCCTGAGCCAGGGCATGGAGACCGGCATTGACACCCTGCGGAGTTATTCCGGGGATGTGAATTACGGCATTAACATCAAGAAGCTGCTCAAGGATGCCATCCATTATGGCGCTTCGGACCTGCTGCTGACGGTCGATTCGCCGCCGGTTATCCGCCTGGACGGCGCGCTGCGACCTTTCGATATGCCGCAGCTGACAGGTGCGGATACCCAGAAGCTGCTGTTCAGCGTCCTGAGTCTGCACCAGCGGGCGGATTTCGAGGACCGCCGGGAGATTGATTTTGCCCTGAGCATCAAGGGCATTGCCGCTGCTGACGATCAGGCCGAGTACCGTTTCCGGGTCAATGGTTTTTATCAGAAGGGCAAGGTCGCGGCAGCCTTCCGGCTGATTCCCATGACCATCCCCAATCCGCAGGCTCTGGGGTTGCCGCAGGTGGTCTTGAATCTGGCCAATTGTCCGCAGGGGCTGGTGCTGGTGACTGGTCCGACCGGGCACGGCAAATCGACCACCCTGGCCGCGTTGCTCAGTGAAGTCAACCGGCTGCATTCCTGCCATGTCATCACCATCGAGGACCCCATCGAGTTTGTGCATCCGCACAAGATGGCCCTGATAGAGCAGCGCGAAGTCAATGCCGACACTCTGAGTTTCGCCAATGCTCTGAAGTACGTGTTGCGGCAGGACCCGGATGTGATCCTGATTGGCGAGATGCGCGATCCGGAGACCATCCGGGCCGCGCTGACCGCGGCCGAGACCGGGCACCTGGTGTTCGCGACCCTGCATACCAATGATGTGGCCCAAAGCGTGGACCGGATCATCGATGTGTTCCCCGCCGACCAGCAGGGGCAAATCCGCTCTCAGTTGGCCGCTTCTCTGGAGGCGATCATCGCTCAGCGCCTGCTGCCGCGGCGGGGTGAAAAAGGCGGCCGGGTGGCGGCATTTGAAATCCTGATCGGCACCATGGCGGTCAAGGCGATGATCCGGGACAAGAAGACGCATCAGCTGTCGGGATATATGGAGACCGCAGCCAAGGACGGCATGATCACCATGGACCGGGCCCTGCGGGACCTGTTCGAAGCCGGCCAGATCACCCGGGAGACGTATCTCACCATGGCCAGAAATCCGGTGACTTTTTAAGGGCAGACCGGACCAGATTATGGCAGAGCGTAATATTCCAGAACAACTCGCGGCCTTCCTGCAGGAGTATGATCTGCGGGGGCAGGAGCTGCTGCTGGGCTTCAGCGGCGGGGCCGACAGCACTGCCCTGCTGCTGGCGTTGCTGGCGGTCGGGCAGCCCTGCCGGGCCGTGCATTTCCAGCATGGACTGCGCGGCGAGGCCGCCCTGGCCGACGAACAGTGGTGCCGGGAATTCTGCTGCCAGCGGGGTACCGCCTTCCAGTCCCTGCCGTTGCAGGTCCCCGAACGGCGTCAGGCCGGTGAGTCGATTGAGGAAGCGGCCCGGCGGTTGCGCCTCGAAGCCTGGCGGGATTTGTCTGCAGCCGGCCGTCTGCCGGTGCTGCTGGCGCATCATCTCGACGACTGCCTGGAGGACTTGCTGCTGAAACTGGCGCGGGGCGGCAATGCCAGCG
Source organism: Oligosphaeraceae bacterium (assembly GCA_012515455.1). Classification (GTDB taxonomy): domain Bacteria; phylum Verrucomicrobiota; class Lentisphaeria; order Oligosphaerales; family Oligosphaeraceae; genus JAAZIZ01. Next base: position 6,532 of record JAAYYJ010000536.1, on the reverse strand, counting down.
GCCTCTGTGGCCTGCGGGAGTACCGCCGCATGGGGCCGCTGCGGCTGTACCGACCGCTGCTGTCTTGGCGCAAAGCCGCGCTGGAGGAATATGTCCGCAGCTGCGGTGTGGCGGAATGGCGCCTCGATGCGACCAATCAGGACAACAGCTGCCGGCGCAACGCGGTGCGCAATATCATTTTGCCGCAGTTCCGGCAGGCTTTTGCCGGCGATGCCGGCGTGCAGCAGGCGCTGCTGGCTTTGCGCCAGGACGCGGATTATCTGGAAGCGCAAGCCGCGACCGCGCTGTGTGAGGTCAGTTCTCTGGAGTCCTGGCAGCGACTGCATCCAGCACTGCTGCCACGGGTGCTGCGGCTCTGGCTGGAGCGCGAATTCGGGCAGTCCGGGGCGCCCTCAGGGAAGCTCGTGCGCCGATTGCAGGGATCGCTGCAGAATTTCCGGGACCGGAGCGTGCGCCTGCCCTTGCCGGGGGGGGAGGAGATAATTCTGGAACGCGCAGGTCTGCAGCGCTGGCACCCGCAGCCGGGTATCGCGGAGCGGGTCTGGGACTGGCAGAATCAGCCCCGGCTGGACCTGCCCGAGTGCCAAGCCGGGCTGGCAGCCTGTGATCCATCTGAAATTCCTTCCGGAGCGGTGGCGGAGCTGTTCGACCGGACCGCGCTGCCGGCGTTATTGCGGGTACGCTCCTGGCAGGCGGGTGACAGCCTGCAGCCCTTCGGCGCGGATTTCCGGCGCAAACTGCAGGATATCTTCAGCGATGCCCGGGTCCCGCGCAGCCGTCGGGCTGCTGTCCCGGTCTTGCTGGCCGGGGAGGAGATTATCTGGCTGCCAGGGCTGCGGCGGGCGGAGTTCGCCCGGGTCCAGCCCGGTGGAGCCATTACCGCCATATTGTATCAGCCCTTAGCCTCTCCCAGCTACGATGCCTGAACAAGCTATCGTTTCCCATGCCAGACCAATACTTTGCTCTGTAAGAGCTAAACTATGCTTAACCCCAGGATTTATCCTGGGGTATGACATCCTAACCTGTCCGGCGCCTCGGAGAGGCGCAATCCCGCCAGAAGGAAGCATAGTAGTGCCTCTCCGAGGCACCCTCTTCATTGGGTATCCTACCCCAAGCTGAAGCTTGGGGTTAAGCATGGTTCAGCGCCTACGGCGCAAAGCCATACAGTGCTCTGTAAGAGCTAAAAGCATGGTTCAGCGCCTACGGCGCAAAGCCATACAGTGCGGATTTAGGTTGGCTCTGTGGCGGCTTTCAACCGGCCAAAGGAGACGGCCTGAATCCGCAATCAATACCTATCACCGCGAGATGGTGGAAAAACCGGCACTGATAGCTGATACCTGACCATAGACCTTGGTGATTATCACCATTGTCCTGCATCGCGGTCGGGGTCCTGATACAGTTCGGTCAGGGCTTTCTTTTCCACGATACCGCCGGTGGGGTCGTCCTGGGGCGGGCAGAGCTGCCATTTCGGGCCAGGGAAGACCGGGGTCTTGAAGTTGTCCTGCGCGATATTGTGGGTCTTTTCCTGGAATTCCATGCAGGCCCGGATGCAGCCCTTGGCCCCGCAGACCGCGAGGTAGCCGCAATGCGCCGAGATTTGCTTGATGTACGGGTTCGCCGCGGTGCCGGGGAATTCGGGGTTCTGGCGCTGCCAGTTGGCCAAACCCAGCGAGTGGGTGATCTTGTAGGCCAGCTCCTCGGACATGGTGCTCTCAGTAATCTCAAGGTTGAAACCGGGGAAGTATTTTTTCAGGAACGGCGAGGCTTTGTAATTGATGCCGTGATGGGTGGCGGTGCAGCGGCCCATATTGACATCGCCCCATTCGTACTCCTGGCCCTCGATCCGGATTTTGATACTGGGGCCGTTCTTGCCCGGGATGGCGTTGCCGGGGCAGTCCGGCACGCATTTCATGCAACGCTTGCACAGCGTGCCGGGCTTGATCAGCGGGTCCGGCTCCAGGACCGCATCCGTGAGGATATTGCCGATGCGCACTCGTGGTCCGTAGACCGGGTGCAGGAAAACTTTCGACCAGCCGATCTCACCCAGTCCGCAGGCCAGGGCGGCAATGCGGATATTCAGATTGATGTCGGCGGCGGGGCGTCCGGGGATGGGGTTGGGGTGATTCGGGTAGCTCTCCGGTACGCCGGGGTAGACTGGTACTGCTTCGTAGCCGTGCTGTTCGATGAAACGGCTGATTTCATCGGTCAGCAGGGGGCGGAAGACGGTATTGAGGCGGTTGTAGGAATAGTAGGTGTAGTTGTTCCAGTGAGTGCCTTCAGTAATGCCGCGGTAGCTGCCGCGGGGAATGGGCTGGACAATCGAAATCACCGAGCGGCAGCCGGGGAAGATATTGGCCGGGTGCATCCGCTCCGGAGCATCGGCAAAACGCTCGATATTGGCAATGCCGACGACTTCGACTCCACCGCCGCCGGCACCAATGCGGCGGGCTAGTTCTTTGATCGCGCCGGCAGTAAGAATTTTTTCCGACATCATATTCTCCTGTGTCAATTAATGCTCTGGCCGGTGATATCGCGCTGCCAGGTTGCGCAGTGACGGAACCGGTGAGTGAATTTTTCCTGGGTGGCGTCGCGTTCCTCCAGGGCTTGGATGCAGGCGCGGCTGCAGGCGGCGGCAGTCCGTTCCACGGTCTCGAAGCGCCCGTAGTTGGTGAGGATGGCGCCGTTCTGGCAGCGCCGGCAGAGTTGGTTGTCGCGGGCGGCCTGGGGCCGTTCATAGCCGGACAGTCCGGCCGGCTGGGCATTCTCCGGGTTGAGCGCGTGCAGGGGGCAGGCCTGCACGCATTTGCCGCAGTCGTCGCAGAGGTGGGGCTGGAAAGGCGGGTCGGCTTCCAGTCCGGCGTCGGTGAGCAGCATGGCGAAGCGCTGGCGCGGTCCGAACTCCGGGGTCAGGAAGAGTCCGTTCAAGGCGGTCTCGCCCAGTCCGGCGGCCTGGGCCATAATGCGGTATTTGAGCATCACGTTGGGGGCTGGCTTGCCGGGTTCGACCGGCACGCCTACATCCTGTCCGTCGCAGTCATAGGCGAAGAGTGGCACGGCTTCGCAGCCGCGTGCTTCCATCCAGATGTTCAGGTCATAAGTAGTCTTGGCCAGCAGGTTGTCTTCCAGGGTATAGAATCCGAACTGGGAGAATGAGTTGTCCATTTCCCGGCCCTGTTCAATGCCGCGGAGGCAGCCGCGGGGGATTTTGCGGCCGACAACGATCACGTTCGTGGCCTGGGGGAAGATGGACCGCGGGTTTTCCCGGGCCGGGAGGTACGCAAGCGTTTTGAGGTCGGCGATGCCGACCAGGTCGGCACCGAATTGGCGGGCGGCCAGTTTTACTTCCTGGGCGTTCATTTGTCTTCTCCTTTCAGGTTGGCGGAAAGCACTGTGGGATGGCCCAGGAGATCACGCTGCCAGACCGCCCGCTGGCGGAATTTATGCAGGAAGCGTTCCTCGATTTTGTCTTCCAGGGCCACCAGGCAGGCCCGCCCGCAGGAAGCGGCCAAGCGGTCGAGAGGCTCGCAGCTGAGATCGCCGCCGGCAGCCGCGCCGTTTTGGCATTGTTGGCAGAGGCTGCGGTTCAGGGTGAATTGTCCGTTCTGGCAGGAATATGCCTGCAGGGGGCAGGCCGTGATGCAGGCCTGGCAGTCCTGGCAGAGATTCAGCTCGTTGAGTTCATTGCCGGGCAGTTCCAGGTCGGTGAGCAGCAGCGCCAGGCGCTGGCGGTGCCCGTACTGGGGAGTCAGGAAGAATCCGCCCTTGCCGATACTGCCCAGTCCCGCGGCCTGAGCCAGGGCTTTGACCTCCAGCTGGACATTCTGCTGGCCCTTGGGAGTGCCGCCGCTCATGGGCACGGCTTCCGCACCGCTGCTTTCCAGAACGCAGGCCAGGTTGTAGATGATCCTGGGCAGGAAGGTGAATTCGGCCCAACCCCTGCCAAAATTACCATAAGTACTGCCGAAATTGGTGCCTTCTTCGATTCCCCGGAATGCTCCGCGCAGGATTTTGCGTCCCAGCACGATTACCGACTGGCATTGTGGCATAATGCTGCAGGGGTTGTGTTCTGCCGGCCAGTCGGCCCAGCGGCTGCGCGGGGCGATGCCGACCAGATCGGCACCCAGGGCCCGGGCTTGGTTCTTGACTTCAGAGGCATTCATGGCTGAGGTCTTCCTTTTCTGATGGGAGTCACATTCAGGCTGCGAGGCTGAGGCTAAATTTATCACCGCGGTCAAAATTCAGCTATCTGCCGGGCGGTTTGGCGCAAGGCAGCAAAAAACTCCGGTACCCGACTGGCGGAATGGCGTGCGGCCGGGTAGTAGAGCCCCACTGCCGCGGGGAGGCTGCGGCGGGAGAAGCAGACCGGCACCGCCAGCGCGGTCACCATGCTGCCTTTGTTGAGCTGCACTTCGCCTTTCTCGCGGATGGCGGCCAGGAGGGCCGCCCGCTGTCCGGGCGGTCTGAATTCAGGCCAGTCGTCTGCCGGAGGGGGCAGGTGGCGCAGCAGCGCAGAGAGTTCCGCTGCCGGCAGCAGGCTCAGCAGGATGCGTCCGGTGGCGGTGCAGTAAAATTTTTTGTCTGAGCCTGCGTCCGCGGAAACTTTCAGCTGCTGCTGTGATTCCAAGGCCAGCAGAGTGCGGCGCTGCTGCTGGGCGTACAGGCAGAAAATGACGGTCTCTTCCACTGCCGTCAGCAAGGACTGCAGCAACGGCAGAGCGTGTGCGCACAGAGAGGCGGTAAAATCAGCCGCACCAGGAAAAGTGCCCCGGCCGCTCAGAACATAATGGCGGCTGCCGGAGAGCTGCTGCACATAACCCAGAGACTGCAACGTCAACAGCAGGTTCCGGCAGGTCGGCGCCTTCAAACCACCGCGGCGGGACAATTCGGTCAAAGACATGCCGCCAGAACCAGCTTGGCTCAAACACTCCAGCAGGAAAAAGGCACGCTCCAGCGACTGTATATTGGGCATCCGGTTTTTGCTTCCATAATATTGAATTACAATTCAGTTATATTAAAATAAAGTCTGATTTTACTTATGCAAGTGGGCGGGGAGGAAATTTCCGGCAAAAAAAAGCCAGCTCCCGAATTAGGAGCCGGCTGGAGGAGTTAAAAGTGGTGACTCGATTGTATGCTCTGCTAAATTAAAAATGAAATCCTGAGATTTCGATGTAAAAATGTTCAGAGTGTCTGCATCGTAGTCACCGCTGTTTAAGATATTCTCTGTCTTGGGTATTGCAAGTCGTAAACTTAAAAATTTTCTGGTATTTGCCAATTCTGAGGTAACGTCCAGAGGATTTTTTTGCCGGCTTTTTTACCGGTCTGGCTGTTCAATTGCTGATTGAGCTGATCGAGGAAGAGCAGCAGGTAGCTGAAGGGTTGGAGTGAGGCTGGGCTGACCCAGGTTGGTTTGTTGGCGTCGAAGATTTTCATTTGTTCGCGCAGGCGGTTCCGGGCCTGGGTGCACTCCTCGACGGTTTGCTGGCTGATGGCCGCGGCGGCAATTTTGCCTCTGGTATCCAGCAACCAGGCGAAGAGTTCGCTGAGGGCCTGGGCCCGCACGGCATCGGCCAGGAGGCTCATCAGGGCGTTTCGCAACAGCACTTTCAGGCCCTTGTCCTGCAGCATCGTTGCAAAGATGGCGGCAGCTTTGCCGGCGTCCTCGGCGGCTTTGCGCAGCACAGTCGGGATATTCTTCTGGGGCAGCTCCGCCAGTTTGTCCAAGGCCGCCTGCGGGTAGGGTCTGGGCCATTCCGGCAGTCCTTCTCCGGAGTAGCAGTACCGGTATTGTCGGCAGAGGTCAAAGCAGGGCAGCTGTGAGACCTCGGCCAGGAGGTCCACCGCCTCGACATAGAGCCCGGCCTGGGGGCCGAAAGAGCTCTCGCTCCAGCGTTTCTGAACCGCGTCAATCTTCCCGGCTTGGCCCGGGGATTCCCAGGCGTATACTCCCAGCAGGGCCTCGTGGTCGAGATGGGACGGGTCGTGGACCGAATAAGACACTGCGCCGGTGGCGCCTTCGCTTTCGGCCAGATGCAGCATTTTCTCGATATTGGGCCGCTGGTAATTATAGGTCGACCAGTTGAAATAGCAGGTCATGGGCGCAACCCAGTTTTCCTTCAGGCCGAGTTTAAGGGCCTGCTTCGGGTGGATGCCGGGGTCCATTTTGTGGTTGTCATACCACCACCAGTGCATGACCACCCGGTCCAGCAAACCTGCGTCCTGCAGTCGCTGCGCGAATTTCTGATCTAGGAGCTGGTCGTGCCGGGTCAGCTGGTCGTTCCAGAACACGACTTTCCCGACTCCCTGGCGGCAGAGCATCTCCACCAGCCAGAGCAGGTGGTCCAGGAAGAGCTGACCCTGTTCCCGGCCCTGACAAGTCGGGCAGCAGCACCAGGGGGATTCTTTTTTCAGGGCATCGTCGGGGTGCGGATAAGTCGGCCAGACCTCGTCCAGTTCAATATGGAAGTACTCGAGTCCGTCGGGGTAATATTTCTGCACCATGCCGCCGTAGAGTTTTTCCAGGAACTGGCGCGTT
>JAAYYJ010000535.1 GCA_012515455.1 Oligosphaeraceae bacterium | reverse complement strand
TGCTGGGAATCTGCTACGGCATGCAGCTGCTCATCCACACCCTAGGCGGGAAAGTCGCCCCGGCACCCTCGCGCGAATTCGGACGGGCCGGCCTGCACCTGCTGACCGCAGACCGCCTCTTCGCCGGCCTGACCCAGAGTTTCACGGTCTGGATGAGCCACGGCGACAAGGTCTTACAGGGACTGCCCGGGACCATTCTCCTGGCCCAGACCGGCAATACCGAAAATGCGGCCATTAAATTGGCGGACCGGGACATCTACGGCCTGCAGTTCCACCCCGAAGTCGTGCACACTGAATACGGAGCCCAAATCATCGCCAATTTCTGCCGCGGCATCTGTGCCTGCGAGGGCAGCTGGACCATGAGTTCGTTCATTACCGACGCCATCGCAGACATCCGCCGCAAGGTCGGCAAAGACCGGGTCATACTGGGACTCTCAGGCGGTGTCGACTCCTCCGTCGCTGCCGCACTGCTCGACCGGGCTATCGGCCCACAACTCACCTGCATCTTCGTCAACAACGGACTGCTGCGCCTAAATGAGGCCGCAGGCGTGGAGAAGCTCTTCCGCGATAATTTCCAGATGCAGCTGCTCAGCATCGATGCCAGCGAGCGCTTCCTCACCCAGTTGGCCGGAATCGCTGACCCGGAGGAGAAACGCAAGATCATCGGGCGGGAATTCATCGCGGTCTTCGCCGAAGCCGCCAGGTCCTGCGGCACAGTAAAATTCCTGGCTCAGGGGACCACCTACCCGGATGTGATCGAAAGCATCTCCATCAACGGCAATCCCTCCGCAGTCATCAAAAGCCACCATAATGTCGGCGGACTGCCCGCCGACCTCAAATTCACCCTCCTGGAACCACTGGCCTGCCTGTTCAAAGACGAGGTCCGCGCGCTCGGACGCGAGCTGGGACTGCCAGACAGCGTGGTCCTGCGCCAGCCCTTCCCGGGACCGGGACTGGGCATTCGGCACCTCGGGCCCATAACCCGCGAAACCCTCGAGACCCTGCGCCATGCCGATGCCATTCTGGTCGAAGAGATCAAAGCCGCGGGGCTGTATTATAAAATCTGGCAGGCCTTTGCCATTTTCATCCCCATGCGCACAGTGGGAGTGATGGGCGATTTGCGCACGTATGAGCACATCATCACCATCCGGGCGGTCGAGAGTCAGGACGGCATGACCGCCGACTGGGTCGACCTCCCCCATGCTCTGCTGCAAAAAATTTCCACCCGCATCATCAACGAAGTGCGGGGTGTGAACCGGGTGCTGTATGACATCACCAGCAAGCCCCCGGCGACCATCGAGTGGGAATGACCTGCCTGGCAGGACGGTCTCTCAGTCCAGCAGCGCCGCCAGGTCCCGCCGGCCGTAATATTCCGGCAGCCCGGAGGCGAAGGGCGCCGCCAGCGCCGGACTGGCGGTCTGCAGCCGATTCTGCTCATCGAGGAGTTTCTCGCCTCGGAGCCCTTGGGCCCAGTGCAGGACCTCATCCGCCATCGGTGTCTCCAGGCCGAGCTGCTGCGCGAACCATTTGGCAATGCAGATGCCATAATAGATGTCATCACTGAAAAAGCGATGCTTGATGTCGAACCCCCACTTGCCGTTGGGCAGCTGGACCACCGGGGTGCGAATCTCCCGCAAAGTCTTGGAATTCACAAAAGTGGACAGTATGTCTGCATT
>JAAYYJ010000534.1 GCA_012515455.1 Oligosphaeraceae bacterium | reverse complement strand
CAGCGCGAGTTGTTTATACGGGATGGTAATGGTGATGCCGTCATAGCGGTCACTCAAGATGAACTCCCGGGCGGCCTCGGGCTCGAACTCCAGCAGGTCGAAGTCGTAGCGTCCGAATTCGCGGTGGATGATCTTGGAATAACTGTGCCCCAGCTTGCGTCCGATGGTAAAATACCTGGTCATGGTACTGCCTCAGTCTTTATGAAAACGGGAACTCCGGCGGCGGCGGCCGGCAGCAGGAATGCCGGTGCTGATTTTTTTCTGTCCGGCCGGGTCGATATTCAGTCCTGGTAGGTCTTTGCCTCCAGGGCGAGGTCCAGCAGGGCCACTGCCAGCGCGGCTTCAGCCACGGGCACCGCCCGCGGCGCGATGCAGGGGTCATGCCGGCCACGCACCGCCAGCACCGCCGGAGCATTGGCGCTCAAGCTGACCGAAGCCTGCTCCCGGGCAATTGAGGGCGTGGGCTTGATGGCGAGCTTCACAATGATCGGCATGCCAGTGGTAATGCCGCCGAGAATCCCCCCGTGGTGGTTACTGAGCGTCCGGACCGCCCCGGCAGCATCAATGGTGAAGGGGTCATTATGCTGGGAACCGCGCAGCTCTGCCGCCGCCATGCCGGAGCCGAACTCAAGGCCGCGCACCGCCGGAATGCCGAACAGAATTGCCGCCAGACGGTTCTCAACTCCAGCGAAGATCGGGCTGCCCCAGCCGGCCGGGACTCCCAGAGCTGCGGCCTCGATGCGCCCGCCTAGGGAGTCCTGCTGCGCCAGGGCATCCTGGATTTCCTGCTGCATCGCCTCGCCCGCCGCCGGATCAAGCACCGGGAACGGCGCCTGGCCCGGCGCCAGCAGCTCCTGCACCGTCAAGTTGACCGGATCAAAACCGCGGTCGTGGACGCTGCCCACGCTGGCCAGATGGGCCCCGACATAAATGCCGCGGCGCTCCAGTATTTGTTTGGCGATTCCTCCAGCCACGCACAATGGGGCGGTCAGGCGTCCGGAGAAATGTCCACCGCCGCGGACATCCTGGGCTCCGTGGTAGCGTATTTCGGCGCTGTAATCTGCGTGTCCCGGGCGGGGCACATCGCGCAATGCGGCATAATCGCTGCTGCGGGTATCGCTGTTTCGGATCAGGGCCGTCAAAGGGCTGCCGGTCGTGCAGTCATCCAGCAATCCGGAGAGGAATTCCGGCACATCGGCTTCTTTTCTCGTGGTAGCGTATTTTCCCTGCCCCGGTGCGCGCCGGCGCATGAACTCCTGCAGAGCCGGCAAGTCGATTCGTTCCCCCGCCGGCAGTCCCTCCATGACCACACCGATGCCAGGCCCATGTGACTCCCCGAAGATTTGCAGATGCAAAAATTGTCCCCAATCTGATGCCATACTGTCTCTCCATATTGAACCGGTCGCCCGGTGAATTTTCCCTATTAAACCGATGTTCCCGGCAGACCCGGCGGGCGGCGGTAGAACGACCGGATGCGGTTTCCATTTCAGCGACCAGTCCGGCGCCGCCGCCAGGCCAGAGTGCGCCATCGCCGGAAGCGCCCCCGCAGCCGGCGGCCCCAGGCAGTAATTCCGGCCCCAGTACAGCCCGGCCTGCCTGCCGGTCGTGATGTTCACCCCGCCTGGTGTCAAACGCCCACTGCAGCGGGCAATAACTGCGGTTATCAGCAGCATTAGCGTATCATTACGCAGGCAGTACTATAAATGTCAAGGCGCCGTATTGCCAGTTCCGAGCCGGAAATTCCCACCCCGGAGAAACGAGGTCTGGGATGCCAAAAATATAACGCTCAATAGGTAGTGCTACTGTTGCGTTGCTCAGAGGTTAAATTGCTTTACTATATTTTGCCAATCAAAAGCCCGCTTATCTGCGTGATTTGGCAAGAGAAGTCGGGCTAAACCGCAGTTTCAGCGATGTTGCGGGGCAAATTGCCGAATATTATCAGCAGTTTTGACGCAACAGCATGCCATACCGGAAGGGAACCTCAACCAATGGGAATACCAAACCCTCATTTTTTGTTTTTGCGTTTTGCCGCCCGACCGGCCGCCGGAGCCTTCTTTTCCTTGTAATTTCTCCATTTGCTCCACAACAAGGCTACATGAGGATTTTCGGGAGCGATTTCCTGCGCCGTCTTGATTATACTGAAAGCTTCTGCGTCTTGCCCGATGGCTTCACAATACGCCATCTTGGATGTCAACCAGGCGACATAAGCGTCCGGATGCGTCTCTTTGGGGAAGTCGGTTTGGTTGGCCAGCTGTTCCGCTTCCTCCAGCCGTTTAGTGTGAACGAGCAGGCTGAGCAGGGCGGCGCGCGCAAACAGATATGCGGGATACTCAGCCACCAGGGACCGTAAAATACTTTCCGTTTCCTGGATCCGGTGACACTTATACAGGCTTACTGCGTAATTATACCGCAAGGGGTAATAATCCGGGGCCTCCTGCGCCAGTTTTTGATAGCCAGCGCCAATTTTCTGCCAATCGGCAAAGGGCTTGTGGCTCGCCAGAACCAATTTATGATAGCGCTTGCCGACGCTAGGCGGCATTTCGCCATAGGTGAATTCCGGGTTCAGGTGGATCGAAAATATTTTCTCTATGCCGCATTGTCCGTGGTGGAACATCTCGAACTCTTCCCCGGGTTTTATTTCACCCTTCTCCGCCAACAGGCTGGCCGCCTGACAACGGAGCTGGTCGGAGCCGAAGCTGCCTTTCATAATCAGCCGGAGCACCGCGACAGCCTCGGGATGTTCGCAAACCTCCAGCATGGACATCGCAATTCCCGGATCGTCCGGATTGTCATTGAGCAGTGTTTCAGCAAAATCCACCACATAACGGCGTGACACCAGGGATAGTATCGCCGCGTCATCTCCGGTAAACAGGCAGCTGACATAAAATTCTTCCGGTAGCAGATATGGCCAGTCCTGGCGCACAGTATTGGGCTGGGTGTTATTCTTCAGGTGCTGCAGAGATGTTTGCGCCAGTTTGGCCTTGACAAATCCAATCGGCACACGGCTCAAATCCGCAAGCGCCCGGTCCCGGTTGCCAAGATTAGCCGCCGCGACTCCAGTATAAAACAAGACATACGGTTCACTGCCAAAATCGCTGGCATCCGCCGTCGCAAGGATATCGCGGTGCCGTCTGAGTCTTGCCAGCATTTCGCAGACCTTGATGGTCGCTTCCGCATTTAATGCTTGTTGTTGGGCAGCCAGGGAAGCAGCCTCATCGGCTCCCTGTTCATCGCCCAGGAACAGGAGAAACAGCGAGAGGTTGGCCAGTCCGAACGGATTGGGAAGCGGGCAATCAGCGAAGCTCTGGCGCTGTACACAAATTGCTTCCTCAGTCTTGCCCATGAGAAATAAACTCAAGGCCAGATTGTTGGCTGGATTGCAAATGGATTTGTCCACTGCAAGAGCTTTGGTAAACCATGATATCGCCTGCTTAAATTGGCCCCGCTGCATATACACCAGTCCTTTGTGATGCAGGCGGTCGCATTCCTCCATATCGCCAGAAACCACTGGGCGCTTCCGGTTTGCGGCTGGTGCAGGCGTTTGGTTATTCTCGCGTGGAGAACAAGAACGGTTCTTTTTACCGCTGCCACGAGAACACGATGAATCAGGAGCAGTATCGTCGTACATAAGATGTTGCCTTAATCGCCTAGCCAGTTTCCCGCCCTGACCGACAAGCTTGGAAGAGCACCGCGGTTGACGGACAGGACACACCAAACAGTCATTTTTTGTTTTGGCGTTTTGTCGCCAGACCGGCCGCCGGGGCCGTCTTATCCTTGTAATTTTTCCACTTGCGCCACAACCAGGCCACATTCGGATTGTCCTGATCCATTTCCTGGGCAACCTTGATGGATTGAAATGCTTCGCCTTTTGCGCCGATGGCTTCACAAAACACCGTAAGGGAGATCAACCAGGCGACATAAGCATCCGGATGCGTCTCTTTGGGGAAGTCGGTTCTTTTGGCCAGCTGTTCCGCTTCCTCCAGCCGTTTGGTGTGAACAAGAATATTGAGCAAGGAGGCCCGGGCAAACAGATATTCGGGATGCTCAGCCACCAGTGACCGTAAAATATTTTCCGCTTCCTGGTTCTGCTCATAATTAGCCAGGCTGATAGCGTAATTATACCGCAATGGAAAAAAATCAGGGGCCTCCAGCAACAGCTCGTGATATCCAGCGCTTATTTTTTCCCAATCGGCAAAGTAACTGCCGCTAAACCGAACCAATTGCTTATAGCGCGTGGCGATACCGGGCGGCATCTCGCCATAGGTTATTGCCGGGTTCAGGCAGACCGCAAAAATTTTCTCTTTGGTGTTTTTCTCGTTACGAAATATTTCGAGTTCTTCACCGGGTTTTATTTCACCCTTCTGCGCCAACAGGCTGGCCGCCTGACAACGGAGCTGGTCGGAGCCGAAGCTGCCTTTCATAATCAGCTGGAGCACAACGGTGGCCTCAGGATGCTTGCTTTCCTCCAGTAATTTCATCGCGACTTGTGTATCGTCCGGATTGGCATTGAGCAGTGCTTCAGCAAAATCCACCATATAGCGGCGTGACAGCAGAGCTATTTTGGTCGCGTCATCTTTGGCTAACAGCCTGCTGACATAAAACTCTTCTGGCAGCAGGTATGGCCAGTCCTGGCGGACAGTATTGGGCTGGGTGTTATTCTGCAGGTGCTGCAGATATGGCTGCGCCTGCGCTGCCTTGAAATGGCCAATCGGCAAGCGGCTTAAATCCGCGCGCGCCCGGTCCCGGTTGCCAAGATTAGCCGCCGCGACTCCAGTATAAAACAAGACATGCGGATCACTGCCAAAATCGCTGGCATCCGCCGTCTCAATGATATCGCTATGACGCCTGAAACGTGACAGCATTTCACAGACCTTGATGACCGCGTCCTCGTTTAATGCTTTATGCCCGGCAGCCAGGGAAGCAGCCTCATCGGCTCCCTGTTCATCGCCCAGGAACAGGAGAAACAGCGAGAGGTTGGCCAGTCCGAACGGATTGGGAAGCAGGGAGTCCTCGAAAGCCTGTTTTTGGACATGAATTGCTTCCTTGATCTTTCCGGTGATAAACAAACACAAGGCCAGATTGTTGGCCGGGTTGAAAACGTCTCTGTTCATTGCAAGAGCTTTGGCAAACCATGGTATCGCCTGTTCGAACTGGCCCTGCTGCATATACTTCACCCCTTCAGCATGCAGGCGTTCGCCTTCCTCTATATCACTCAAAACGACTTTGCGCTCCCGGTTTGCGGCTGTTCCAAGCCGGTTGCTTTTCTTACGCTGACAACAGAAACGGTACTTTTTTCCGCTGCCGCAATAACATGGGGAGTAGGGATCAAGGTCGTCACGCATAATAGTTTGTTTCCAGTGGTTGTCCTTAGACAGTGCCAAATTTGCCGCAAGGAGGTAATCACTATAGCGTATTGTCGCCGCCAAATTTTTCAAGCCCGCGAGGCAACAAAACTGTCATGGCGAAGGGAAATTGTTGTTATTGTGCGAAGATTGGGGCTAGATTGTCGCCGAAGAGGCATCGCTTTCGGTTGGCCTCAGAATGACGTGATTTGCGCCGGAAGCAGAGATAGCAATTGCCCCCCCCGCCGGCGATCTAGGAAACCCAGCTGAAATGCGGGTTCTGACCCGACTGCACCAGCTCCCGCAAGAGTGACGCAGTTTGCGCCGGAAGCAGAGATAGTAATTGCCCCCGCCGGCGATCGAGGTAACCCAGCTGAAATGCGGGTTCTGACCCGACTGCGCCAGCTCCCGCAAGAATGACGAGGTTTGCGCCGGAAGCAGAGATAGCAATTGCCCCCTGCCGGCAATCGAGGTAACCCAGCTGAAATGCGGGTTCCGACCCGACCGCACCAGCTCCCGCAAGAGTGACGCAGTTTGCGCCGGAAGCAGAAATAGCAATTGCCCCCTGCCGGCGATCGAGGAAACCCAGCT
>JAAYYJ010000533.1 GCA_012515455.1 Oligosphaeraceae bacterium | reverse complement strand
TGACTAATTGCAAACATCATGGGCACATATACCTATCAGGATGACGGCACGCGGGCAGCAGTCTTCGCAACGGTTGGACGCGTGGTAATCAAGGTCGGCACCAGACTGCTCCGGGATGCATCCTCCAATGACACCTCCCGGCGCATCAGACAGCTGGTCCAGGCCCTGCACGGGTTGCGGCAGCGCGGCATTGAAGTGCTCCTGGTCAGCTCTGGCGCAGTCGGCTTTGGCATGACTGCCCTGCAGACCGAAAAACGGCCCCGGAAAATTGCTGAGTTGCAGGCCCATGCCGCAGTCGGGCAGAGTCTGATGATGCGCTGCTATGAAGATGCCTGCGAAGACCTCGGCTTCCACTGCGCCCAGATACTGCTGACCGCCGCAGACCTGCATGACTTGGACCGCAACCGGCACGTGGTCCAATGCCTGAATGCGCTGCTGGAGGCCGGAGTACTGCCGATTATCAACGAGAATGACTCGGTCTGTGTCGATGAAATCAAGGTCGGAGACAATGATACCCTGGCCGCCTATGTCGCGACCATGCTGCGGGCCGACCTGACCATCCTGCTCACCACGGTCGACGGACTGCGGGAAAATCTGCCGGGACAAAAAAGCCTCGGACCGCGCATCAGCGTGGTCCCGGAACTGACCTCCGAGTTGATCCAGATGGCCCGCGGGACCGACGGGAACCAATTCTCCGTAGGGGGAATGATTACCAAGCTCAAAGCCGCCCAAATCGTCACCGCCTGCGGCGAGCCGCTGATGATCGCCCACGGTCAGGATTTCGCCATCCTGGAACAAATCCTCTCCGGTGAGGATGTGGGCACCCTCTTCCTGTCAGGACGCAAACAACGCATGCATGCCCGCCAGCGTTTCCTGGCGTTCTTTTCTGAAC
Organism: Oligosphaeraceae bacterium; assembly: GCA_012515455.1. Classification (GTDB taxonomy): domain Bacteria; phylum Verrucomicrobiota; class Lentisphaeria; order Oligosphaerales; family Oligosphaeraceae; genus JAAZIZ01. The sequence goes on along the minus strand of JAAYYJ010000533.1, from coordinate 3,271 downwards.
CGGCCGGGTGCCTGGTCGTCGACGCCGGGGCGGAGAAAGCGCTCTGCCAGCAGAACACCAGCCTGCTGCCCGGCGGCATCCTGGGTGTCTCCGGAGCTTTCCACCGCGGCGACACCGTCAAAATCGTCAACACCGCGCGGCAGGAACTCGCTCGCGGCATCGTCAACCTGGCCTACGATGAAGTCGCCCGCATCTGCGGCGCGCAAAGTTCCGACTTGGACAAGTATTTGGGCCATGCTGTTGATGCGAAGGTCATCGTGCATCGCAATTACCTGGTCCTGACTTGCCCCTGAACCTGCACCCGCTCCCCGGCAACTGGCCGCAACCGTGCCAGCGCACCTGCCAGCCGCCGTACCCTACAAGGATAGATATGGAATTATTAGCACCTGCCGGGAACCTGGAATGCGGCATCGCGGCCTTCACCTACGGAGCCGATGCGGTATACCTGGGTATGCAGCAGTTCTCCGCCCGGGCCGACGCCGGCAATTTCACCCCTGAGGACCTGGCAGTGCTGCTGGGCTTCGCACACCAACGCCCGACGCCCGGCAAGGTCTATGTCACGATTAACACCCTGGCCCGCCAGAATGAACTGCCCGCGCTGCTCGAAATGCTGGCCCAATTGCGCGAACTCGGGGTCGACGCTCTGATTATCCAGGACCTCGGCACATATCACCTGGCCCAAAAACATTGCCCGGAATTACCTCTGCATGCCAGCACCCAGCTGGCAGTACACAACCGCGCCGGCGTGGTCCAGGCCGCGAAAATGGGCTTCCGCAGGGTGATTGCCGCCCGCGAACTGACCCTGGAGGAACTCTCCGCCATGGCCACAGTACCGGACATCGAACTGGAGGCCTTCGTGCACGGCGCACTCTGCTACGGCTACAGCGGGCTGTGCCTGCTCTCCTCCTGCCTGCGCAACAGCAGCGGGAACCGCGGCGAATGCTCCTACATCTGCCGCAACAGCTTCCGGATTACCGAGAAGGGGCGCCCTCTGGCGGACAACTGCGCCATCATGTCCATGAAAGACCTGGCCCTGCCGGACCTGCTGCCGCAACTGCGCAAAACCGGCCTGGCTTCGCTGAAAATTGAGGGGCGCAAGAAGAGCCCCCTCTATGTGGCCGCCGTAACCAACTACTACCGCAAGCTCCTGGATAAAACATTCGCAGCCGGAGAACGGGATGAATGCGAAAGGCATCTGAAAAGCATCTTCTCCCGGCCCTGGAGCAAATTGTTCCTGCAGACTCCGAACGCCGCTGGCGTGACTGACTGCCAGACCGTCGGACACCGCGGCACAGCCGTCGGCACAGTCCAGGCCGTAATCCCCGGACTGCCCGACAAACTGCGCTTCCTGCTCCAGAACCAGACCCTGGAAAAACACGACGGCCTGCAGCTGGAACTGCCTGAACGGGAAAAACCCTACGGCTTCGCCGTGGAGGAAATCCGTGTCTTCCCCCAGGGCAACAGCGAGGATTCCCGCTTGACTTTTATGGCTGAACCCAATCAAGTCATCGAGGTGCCGCTGCCCGACAGCCACCCGACCCTGACCCCAGGACAGGCAATCTACTGCTCATCCTCACAGGCCGCAAAACGCGCCTACCGCTGGCCCAGCGTGCGCCCCGCCCTGACCCGGTCCCGGCACCAGCTGTTCTTCCTGCTGCAAATCCGCCCGCAGGAGCTCACGGTCACCAGCCAGCTCAATACTGCCACCCGGGAACTGCCGCAATGCCGCTGCACCCTCCCCCTGAGCGAAGCCCTCTCGGTAGCCAGGAAACCGGAACAGCTGGCTGAAACCGCGCGGCAGTGTTTTGCCAAACTGGGAGACACCCACTTCATGCTGGCTGATCTGCGCCTGGACAACCCGGAAGGGCTGTTCGTGCCAACCGCGACCTTGAATGAACTGCGCCGGCTGGCCGTCGCCGCAGTCAGCGAACTGCTGACCCAAGAGTGCCAAAATACCGTGCGCGAGGCCGGTCGCCAACTGCAGCTCTGGCAGCCCGAAACCATGCCGGCCAGCCCGGAAAAACCCTCCTGGACGGTGAAAATCGACCAGCCCTTCTTCCTGAACCTGTTCACCGACCAGGACTGGCAGAGACTCCAGGAGGTAATTCTTGACCTGAGCCGAATCCCGGAGGAAGCCCTGCCGGAAGCCTTGGCCGCACTGGAACAGAAGGCCGGTCGCAACCGCCTCTGTCTCGCCTTGCCCGCCATCACCCGCCCGCTCCAGAACCGCGACTGGCCCGCACTGGTCCGAAAACTCTTCGCCGCAGGCTGGCGGCGCTGGCAAATCAGCAACCTCGGCAGCATCGAGATGCTCGCGCAGGCCGGAGCCACTCCTGGGAACGCCTGGATCAGTGCCGACTGGCCGCTCTATGTCTGCAACCACGCCGCTGCCCGGGCCTGCCTGGAACTGGGACTGCAGCGCTTGACCCTGAGCCCGGACGACACCCTGGAAAATTGGTCGTCCCTGCTGGCCAAACTGCCTGCCCGCCTGCAAATCCCGGCCTATTCCGATCTGCCCCTAGCCATCTCCGCAACCTGCGCCAATGCCAGCCGACTGGGACTCTGCCCCGGCAAAAAAAACTGCAATTTTACCGAAATGACTCTCCTTTCCCGAAAAAATGAGCGGCTGCTGGCCATCAATAACAACTGTCAGAGCGTTTATATCAACGAACAGCCGTTCAATCTCAGCGGGAAGCTGGCACAACTGCAGCAGCTCGGCGCACAATCCTTCCGGGCCGATTTCATCTGGAGGAACTACGCCCCCGCACAAGTCAAGCAGATTTGGTGTGATCTCCAAGAGGACCGCCAGAACCACACCGCCTGGACGGCTAATCTCTTCACCCATTTGTGACCGGACGCCGCCCCACCCACCCCGGACCAGGGCGAGCCGCTACACTTCCGCGGAGGTAGAGCATGGCATACTCCCCCCTGGGAGAAAGCAGCGCCCTGCTGCTGGGACGAATCATGGCCGCATTGGCAATCCTGGCCTGCCTGCCACTGCTGGCACTGCTGGCCCTGGCAGTCAAACTCAGCAGCCGCGGGCCGGTCTTGCATATCTCGGAACGACTCGGGAAAGACGGACAGTCCTTCCCGATCCTGAAATTCCGCACTATGCGTCTCAAGGCCGCAGACGAACTGCCCGAAATGCTGGCCGCCCACCCGAACCTGCAGCAGCAATGGCAACAACGCGGCAAAATCCCCTGCGACCCCCGGGTGACCGCATTTGGACGGCTGCTGCGCCGCAGCAGCCTGGACGAGCTGCCACAGCTCT
>JAAYYJ010000532.1 GCA_012515455.1 Oligosphaeraceae bacterium | reverse complement strand
ATTTTCATGGCCTGAACCTGGCTCGGCAGTGGTGTTTGTTCAAATCATACGGCCTTATCCTTTCTGTAGTTCCATTCGGCGGGGCGTGAGGTTTCCAGCATCAATTGCCGATATTCTTCGCGCCGGAGCGGGGTTGGCAGGGCGGCAATGCGTTTGCCGGTGGCGGCATCGCCAAAGAGGAGGTCAACAGCATTCAGAGCCAGCAGTGCTGCGGCCTGGACGTACGCCTGGTCCGGATCAGTGACCAGGAAATCCGTGCCGTGCGGAGTACCGGTGAAGCCGCCATTGTAGGCATGCAAAGACGGGATGATCATGCTGACATCACCCATATCCGTTGAGGAACCGCGATGAGTGCCCGTGGAAAAAGTCACTTCCGGAGCGATGCTTTTGAGATTGGCGGCGTGCAGCTGTTCGAGTTCCGGGCAGCTTTTGAAGGGCATATAACCAGGCAACGTCTCAACCTGCACTGCGCCGGCAAAAGCCATGGCTGCGGCCTGCAGGCAGCGTTCGACTTTTTCGGCGGCATCCCGGATGGCAGCGGGGGTTTTGCCGCGAATTTGCAGCTCCAGCTCCACCCGGTCGGGAACGACGTTGACCGCAGCACCGCCATGGGTGATAATGCCATGAATGCGGACGGAGTCCTGATCTTCAAAGGTGTCACGCTGGGCATCGATCAAACTCAGGGCCTGTCGGGCCATGCTCAACGCATTGATCCCCAGTTGCGGTTTCAGGCCGGCGTGCGACGCCTTGCCCGTAAAAACAATTTTTTTCATCACGAAGCCATTGAAACTGGCGGGTGAAAAATGCTCACATCCGCCATGGATCATCATGGCAATATCAACATCATCAAAGACTCCCAGCCGGATCAGCTCGGCCTTTCCGCCGCAATATACCAGCTTCTTTTCGGCAATCAGCTTGCGGCAGAAATCCAGTCCCTGGAATTCCTCGGCGGGGCAGGTGATGAAGACAATTTTTCCAGACAGCTTTTCCCTGGCCTTGGTTGCGGTCAGTGCAATAGCGGCACCCGCCAGAGCTGCGCTCTGCGCATGATGGCCACAGGCATGTGCGGCTCCGGTGGCCGGATCAGCCAGCGGATGAGCCGGCACAGGCAGTGCATCAAATTCACCGAGCAGGGCAACCGTCGGCCCGGGACGCCCGCTGTCCAGCACCGCACGGCAGTCGGTGATGGCCAGATTCTCCTGCACTGGCAGGCCGAGTTCGCCAAAAAGATCGCGCATCAGCCTCGATGCCTGAAATTCCCGATATCCCAGCTCGGGATGGTGCAGTATCTGCTCAGCGATGGTCATAATGCGTGCTCGGCTGGCAGCAACAGCCGCACGAATTTGGTTTTTCAGATTAAGCATGAAATTCTTCCTTCTCTACCGTGAATTTTGGCAGTGCGTCGGGTCCGGCACGATGTTCAGCCCGGGCTGGTCACAAAAAACAATTCTGCATCTCTCTAATGTATTTGCGTCGTAGGCACAAGGGGAAGCGCAAAGCAAAGACAGTAGGGATGAAGGTTCTCTACCATGCGAAGGCAGAGACAAGCTAGTATCTGCAGGGGAAAATCAGCCCCTGAATCTGTCGCTGCGCCAAGCCGACCAGGTTGCCTGGCGAGGAATGGCGGCTCCTTAAACTAAATCCCACCGATGTGGAAATGCTTAAGAAACTGGGGCCTTCTTCCGAAGCCGGAGGAGCAGCCCAAACGGAAGTGCGAACGGCCGCGAGAAATCGTGATATAGTCTCACTGGTTGGGAAAGTTCTATTTAATGATATCCGTCTTGTTTGGGCTTGTGCGGCCATGAATAACCGGGCAACGGCGTTCAATAGCAGCACGGGCAAATTCGATGTCTTCTTCGGCCTCATTTGCATTAAGACAACCGCAGGTGACCATATCACAATCGCGCAACACAGAGAAATTGAAAGTTAACCCTACAAAAGGCGTACAGCGTCCTGCCGCCATGGGTTTGATGGTCATGACGGGTTTTTTGGCGTTCATGATGATTTGGTACACAGATTCGATTTCAATTTGCATCAGAAATCCCATGCAGTTGAAAATCTGGATATAGGTCTGGACATCATATTCATTAGCGTCACTGTAAAGAATCAATTCCGGCATGTGTGCGGACAGGCCGGGGATCATCCCGTTTTGGCGTATCATGTCCAGATAATCTGGCAAACGCGGCATCGCCTTAAGGTTCTTATTGACCAGCTGCTCGGCCGAGCCGTGATGGATCAGGCAGAAAGTCGCCCCGAGTTCCTGGCTGCCCTTGATTGTCCTCTCTGCGGCAGCGCGCCCTTCGGCATTGTCATCGACATTGATGATGGGGGTGTCAATGATAATCATCTTCTGCCCGACTTCTTCTTCGGCTTGATGTATGCCAGCCAGCACAGATGGCCCGTGCCCGACTTGGAAACAGCCCATTGTGGCATCAATGCCATGGTTTAGAAATGTCCTGTAGACCTGGGCGGTATTTCCCGGCTGGCTGTGGAAATCTTTAATGAATCTGTCTGCTGCAGCACCGGTATGCGAATAACCAGCCATCCAATTGGTGCCGGCAATCATGCGTGGCAAATCAATGCCCGCGACAGTTGTTCTTGGGAACGTTTGCATTTTCAGTCTCTTGGTGCTGTGGTTTTGAAAAAATCGTTAATGTGCGAAATCGTGTGATGAACACCTGCAGTTGCGCCAATGTGGCCGAAACTCTTCTTTTGCGAAAGGCTTTTTTGACAATAGACTCCTTGTCAGGTGTTTATGCATGAATTTGCCCCGTAGGGGGCACGACCATGCTTAACCCCAGGCTTTCAGCCTGGGGTAAGGTGTCCTATCGAAATTAGTGCCTCGTAGAGGCACTACAGTTCCGAAGTCTTGGTTGAAAATTATCAGTAATCGTTCTCGTATTGTGTTTGTCAGGCATCCAGTTATACCCCTACGGGGCACGATTGGCAGGAGAGCATTTTTCCCCAGGCTACAAGCCTGGGGTTAAGCATAGTTAAGCGCCTACGCGCATGTCAAGTATCTCTTTCTATCACAAGATTTCGCACATTACCTAAATTACGATTCGGGCATCTGTCCCCCTCAGCATCTCCAACTAAAAAGTGACGTTTCCCGTGCTATGTTAATGTTCTAACCAATACCAACAT
>JAAYYJ010000531.1 GCA_012515455.1 Oligosphaeraceae bacterium | reverse complement strand
CAGCTGCTGCAATGCCTCGTCGAAAGTCAACTTATCCTGGTCAGGTGCTGCATTTCCCATTTTCATTTTCCTTGTTTTTTACTTCCAGGTCCAGCTCACCCCGCCAGAGTATGGCCCGTACATGATTGCCGCAGGCAACTTCTCCGGACTCGCGCAGGGCCCGTCCGTCAGTACGCAACAGTATGCTGTAGCCGCGCCCCAGCACGCTGCGGGGGTCCAAAGCTGCCAATTTGCCGTTCAGCTGCGCCAGGCGGTTCTGCCGCTGCTGCAGACAGTTGCTCAGTCCTTGCGGCAGGCGGTGAGACAGCAAGCGCTGGCGCTCGCGGCTACGCTCAGCCAGCACGGTCAGACCGCGAGGCAGGCGCAGCGCAGCGTTGTCCAGGCGTTGCGCCAGACTTTGCACCAGAGCCTCCGGGCGCTGAAAAAATACGCAGGCATCGGCTTTCTGCCAGCGCATTTTCAGCCCCTGCAGTTTCAGGCGCAGGGCGGAGCGCAGGCGTTGGGCCGCATTCTCCAGGCTTTCCTGCATTTCCGCCTGGGTCTTGACTACCAGTTCGGCTGCTGCCGAGGGCGTCGGGGCCCGGAAATCCGCGACATAATCGCAGATGGTGAAATCGCGTTCGTGTCCCACCGCGCTGATGACGGGGATTTGTGAGGCCGCGATGGCCCGGGCCAGGGTTTCATCGTTGAATTCCCAGAGGTCCTCAATGCTGCCTCCGCCGCGGGTGATGACGATTACATCACAGGCTTTCGACCAGCTCAGATATTCGACCGCCTTGGCAATCCAGGCTCCGGCGCCGCTGCCTTGGACTGGTGCATTGACCAGGCGCAGGTGGATATTGGGGTGCCGGCGGTCTAGGATCTGCCGGAAGTCCCGAATCGCCGCGCCTTCCAGAGAGGTGATGACGGCAATGCAGCGGGGCAGGGGCGGCAGAGGTTTTTTGCGGTCCAAGTCGAACAGCCCTTCCTTAGCCAGGCGCTGCTTGAGTTCCTCGAAGCGCTGAAAGAGCTCACCCTGTCCCAGTGGCCGCAGCATTTTGACAATGAACTGGTAGGTGCCGTCGCGCTCAAACAAATCAACCCGCCCGAAGGCATCGACTTTGCTGCCTTGACTCAGGCCAAGAGACTGGAAGCACTCCCCGCCGTGAAAATACAGGGCCCGAATCTGGGCTTTGGCGTCTTTGAGGCTGAAATAGACGTGACCGGGGCCGCTCTTGATGCTCACGCCGCTGATTTCGCCGCGCAACCAGAGCTCCGTGAACCGGGTGGCGAACAGCTGCCGGACTTCGCGGTTCAGATCGCTGACGCTGAGTATTGGTTCGTCGTTGGCCATGGCAGATAAAATATCACCTTAAAATGTTCTGGCAATTCGGGAAAAGCGAAAAAAACGGGTTACATTAATTACAGGGTTGTCCCCTGTATACAGTCTCAGGTAAAAGGAACAGCGATGAGCAAGAAGATTAAAGTCGGTATTATCGGTGTGGGTACGATTGGGTCCGTGCATGCGGAGGCCTACAACAAGCTCGAGGACGCGCAATTGCAGGCCTTGTGCGACATCCTGCCGGAACGTCTGGCTGAGAAGGCCAAAAAGCATAACGTCAGCAAGACCTACGCGACCCACCAGGAACTGCTCGCAGACCCCGAAATTGAAGCAGTCAGCATTTGTACCCCCAATAATATGCATGCCCCTCTGGCAATCGCCGCTTTCCAGGCCGGAAAACACGTGATGCTGGAAAAACCCATGACCCTGAATGCGGAACTGGGGCGGCAGATCTGCGCCGCCCGCGACCAGGCGGGGAAGCAGCTGCAGATGGGTATGGTCTGGCGCCAGACCCCGGAGGCAGAAGTGGTCAAGGAGGCGGTCGAGGCCGGACGCCTGGGCGAAATCTACCATATCCGGGTCAAGCTGATCCGTCGCCGCGGCATCCCCGGGCTGGGCGGATGGTTCACCACCAAGGCGCTCTCCGGCGGTGGCGGGCTGATTGATATCGCAGTGCATTTCCTGGACCTGGCCATGTGGACCAGCGGACTCTGGGCCCCCAGCCGGGTCAGCGCCAGGACCTACTCCAAATTCGGTTCGCCCATGGAAAACTATCACTATGTGAGCATGTGGGCCGGCCCACCGCAGTACAACGGGACCTTCGATGTCGATGATTATGCCACCGGAATGGTCCGTTTCGGGGACAAGGCAACGATGGTCTTCGAGGTCGCCTGGGCTTGCAACGCCAAGGACGAATGCTATATCGAGCTGCTGGGCGACAAAGGCGGCGTGAAGGTCGGCATGGGGGATACCAACATCCTGACCGAAGTCGACAACCGCATTGCCGACATCCACCTTACCTATAACAATGAACGCGACCGTTTCGCCGCCGAGCTGGGAAAATTCCTGGCCGCAATCCGGGGCGAGGGCCAGGTCGCGGCCACCGGTGAAGAAGGGGTGGTTGCCATGCGCCTGCTTGACGCCATCTATAAATCCAGTGAAATGAACCGGGAAGTCGAGGTCTGATTCTCCTGCCGGGCAAAAAAACGGGCGGACTGGCAACCCAGTCCGCCCGGTTTCTGGTGCGTCACCTTGAGGGTCCTGCCCCTCAGATCTGCTTCAACTTGGAATTCATCGCCTCGGCTTCGCCCTCCGCACTCATATAAAAGGGGCATTTTTTGGGATTATCGCAGCAGGCCTTGAAGGCCATGTTCAAGTCAACATAACGGTAGGGCATAAGCATCCCGTCCCGTTTGGCAATCTTGCTGCCGAAATTCTTGACCGCACCGCAGTCGCCGGCAATACCGTCGTATTCGGGAATCAGATTCCCGTCCGGACCTTGAATCGCCGACATGATCTTTTTGGCCCCGAAATTCGGCGTGTAACGGCAGACTACATGCTTGGGCAATT
>JAAYYJ010000530.1 GCA_012515455.1 Oligosphaeraceae bacterium | reverse complement strand
TACGGACCGATTGCCGACAATGCCGGCGGCATCAGTGAGATGGCCAAATTGAATCACCGGGTGCGTGAGATCACCGACAGCCTGGATGCGGTCGGTAACACCACTGCAGCGATTGGCAAGGGCTTCGCCATCGGCAGTGCAGCCTTGGCGGCATTGTCGCTGTTCGCCTCGTATCTGTATGCCCAGGCTGGTGAATCAGCGACTGAGGCTAATTTCCAGCTGATCCTGAACATGATCCACACCCGTACTCTGGCCGGGGCGGCGGTGGGTGCCGCTCTGCCCTATCTGTTCAGCGGCATCCTGATTGAGTCGGTAGCCAAGGCTGCCCGCAAGATGGTCCAGGAGGTGCGTGAGCAATTCCAGCGCAATCCCGGCATCATAGCGGGGACGAGTCTGCCGAACTACCGCCAGTGCATCGAGATTTCCTCTGTCGGAGCACTGCACGAGATGAAGCTGCCGGCCCTGATTGCGGTGCTCTCACCACTTATTTTCGGCTTCCTGTTCGGAGCTGAATTCGTCGGCGGACTGCTGATTGGCACCACCTTGTCCGCAATTATGCTAGCGCTTTTCACTGCCAATGCTGGCGGGGCCTGGGACAACGGCAAGAAGTATATCGAGAATGGTCATTTTGGCGGCAAGGGCTCTGAGGCTCATCGTGCGGCAGTGGTTGGCGATACAGTCGGCGATCCGCTGAAAGACACCGTCGGTCCCTCCCTGGACATCCTGATTAAGATTATGTCTGTAATCGCCCTGATCACCGTCTCTATTTTCGGTCGCTACAACCTCTATAACTGGCTGAGTTCATTATTCCTCTAACCAAAGGAGCAGAAAATGAAACAGAACTTTTATCTGACCATTTTCCCCATGGAAGCCTTGATTGCCTCCGAACTGGAGCCGGCGGCATTCGGCTCCTACATGGCAGTAGGCGCGCGCAAGGGCTCAGCCGAGGCTCTGATGTTCATTCAACTTAAAGACACCCGCGGTCCCTTTGACTGGGACAGCGCCAGAGCGGCCTGTATTGAGCATGCTGATGGACGCCCCAAGCACTCTTACTATCTGTCCATTTATCGTGTACTGGAGAACCTCCCCCTGGACATCCTCGGGTCGGTCTATCTGGTCACCCGTGACGGGCGGACTCTGGAGTTGGCGCTGGCGGAGCGGTCAGTGTACGCCGATACCATCGACAGGAGCTGGAGCAGCATTGGCCTGTACAAGGAGTTGTGCCCGGTCTTTCCTCTGGTGGTCAGCCGCCGCAAGCCGGCAGAATTCGGCGCCTATCTTACTGCCCCGACGAGTAGGACCAGGGTTCCGGCGCTGGTATTCACCGATTTGCGCATCTGCGAGAACTTGGAGGAATACCTCACGGGCGGCAACATCGGCAACAATGTCTATGACCGTCATCCGGAGCATCTGGTGAATTGCATCAACCAGGTCCGTGAGCATCCTGAAAAGGGTGCGAAGATTGTCGACCGGACTTATTTTGCGCACTTCTCCTACAGCCTGATCAAGAATGGTGTTTTTCTGAGCAAGCAGGATGAGACTCTTTTTTGGCCGTTGCCGTCGGTAGCGCGGATCAAGGAGATCGACTACGACTGGGGACGCTCAGCGGATATGTATTGACCGCCCGGGGCAGACCTCTGCCCTCGGCTCAACCTTTTGGAGGAAGAAAATGCGTAAATGGACATATTGCCTGATATTGCTGGCGCTTCTTTCCGGTCCCTTGGCCGGCGCAACTGATCTGGTGGAAGGATTCTGGAAAATCATCGACGATGAGACCGGCCGGCAGCGTTCGATTATTGCTCTGTACCAGCATCAGGGCAAATTATACGGTCGTCTGATTATCACCTTTGACGAAAATGAGAAGGTCAAGAACACCATTTACGCTCCCCAAGAGCGCGCGGTCAAGTTGCCGGACCAGCCATATTTTGCCGGTCTGGACATCGTCTGGGAGCTGGTCAAAGACGAGTCCAAGCAGCGTTGGCACAAGGGCAAGATACTGGACCCCAAGAAAGGCAAGGTCTACAGCAGCGTGATTCACTGGGATGCAGAGAAGCAGCATCTGGTGGTCAGGGGCAAAATCGGTCCCTTCGGGCGCAATCAATACTGGCTGCGGGTGCAGGAGAGCGAATTCCCGGAGGGGTTTGCGGTTCCGGATACCTCGACCTGGGTGCCCAAGATTCCCCGTACCTGAAGCATCCGCGGTTCGGGTACGGTTCAGGAATCCTGCAGCTGTTGCAGGATATAGTCCCGGTCCCGGTCAGGCACTGCGAAGGCGGCGAAGACCTGCTCCTCCAGTTCGGCCCGACAGCTTGTTTCGCCCGCCAGTATCCTCTGGGCAAGCTGGCTGAGGCATCGGTTCTGCGGAGATGAGACAGCCGGGAACGGCAGCCGCAGGAGGTTCCCCTGCAGAACCTTCAGGTCGGTGAACTGCTTCTGGTAAATATAGCGGAACAGCTGGGAATTCAGGAATGCCAGCACGGTCACGCAGTCCAGGCCGGGAATGGCCGGAATGAGCATATTGGCGCTATTCAGAAACAGATGCTGTCCTTGATCACAGGTGAAAACCGGACGCGGCGAAATAAATTTATAGACCAGCTTCGCGGGCGCACGGTAGAGATGGTCCGGAGCGGCCTGCTGCAGCTGCGTACGGTCGAAGCGGATGAATTTCCGGGGCGGCAGCAGTTGGTACTCGGAGATTTCCCGGCCGGTGTAGACCGCCTCCAGGCCATCCCCCCCGCAATCGCACAATTTGCCGCGGTTGTCACCGGTGACTATACCCAAGCCCCAGGTACTGCCGGCCAGAGTAGCCTCCTGGCGGTCGTACAGCGCCGAGAGGATGCGCCGGTCCTGGGCACTGAGGCACTGTACCCGGAGCTGTTCATCCTGCAGGATGGCTTGACGGGACAGTGAAATGCTGGCCCCGGCCCGGCAGAAGCTGAATTCCGGGCCGGGGGAGTCGCGGCTGATGGACACGCCGACGCTTCTGCTGCTCACCCCGGCGAACCGGTTGCGGAAGGCGGAGATTTTGTGCAAGCGGCAGTCCTGCAGCAGGAAGCGGCGGAACTCGCGGTGGGCTTTGATCTGCAGGGCGGCCTCCGGCAGGAGGAAATGCAGTTCGCCGCCCGGGCGCAAAAGCCGGTAGGCTTGCTGCAGGATACTGGAAAAAGTCTCCTCCGCAGGCTGGTTTAAGGCTGCCCCCGGGCGGTTCGGAATGCAGGCTCCCCAAGGAGGATTGGAGACAATGCAGTCGTATTGCGGGTCAGCCTGCACCCCTGCCCCGGAGGGCAGTCCATCCGGTCCTGAGTGGAGAAAATTAGCGCAGAATATTCTAGGGCTGAATTCCTGTTCCGGGAATTTAAGCAGCAGGTTGATTTTGGCCAGCATCACCGCCAGTTCATCGATATCGATACCGGTCAGTTGCTGCGGCTGCCGCGCCGGTGCCGCCAGGAGGAAAGCGCCGCTGCCGCAGCACGGGTCCAGCCAGTCGGCAGATGCAGGACAGGAGACCTCCTGCAACAGCTGGCGAATCAGCGGCAGCGGAGTATAATAGGACCCTTGCCGGTTTTTTTCGCCCTCGGATTTCAGGCACTGGTACAGCAAGCCGAGGAAATCAAATTCGTCCTCCGGCAGCGGATATGTCTCCAGCTCAGCAATCGCCTGCCAGGGATATTCAGCGAGCACTGCCCGGACATGGGGGCGGGCCAGGATATTCCGGCGGCGCAGCAAATTCCGGCCCAGCGAGAACAGCACCTCCGGCAGCCGGCAGGCGTTGCCGGCAAGCAGCGCCAGCAGCTGCTGCAGGCGGGGCAGATTGCGGCGGTGCGTCAGATACTCCAGCGGGACAATACGTCTCGCTGAGCTGGTCTTGTTGGCCCTGGTCTGCAGACGTTCGGACGGGTCGGTGACCGCCAGGCGGCGCCAGTTCCGCAGGGTCGCCTCGGAGGGTCTGTTCGTCAACACTAAGTCTCCTGAATCATCACCAACATCTGGCGCTGACCTGTGACTCCAGCTGCTGCTGCACCGTTTCCGGCAGCTGCGGGCAGAAATCCAGCCCGGTGAGGGCCTCAATCTGATCAATGGAGCAGAGGAAATCCGCCAGCGGGCGCCCTTCATCCGCATTATGATCGAAGAGGAAGGACAGAGCGCGGACCCGGCCGTCCTGTTCATCAAGCACGATCTTGTAGAATGCGTCCGGCACCGGCAGCCCGGAGGGCAGTTCCCGGGCAGGAGAATTCCGGAACACAGGGCCGGTCAGGACCCAAATTTCACGGCAGCGGCCGGGGAAATTCACCGCCTCGCGCATTTCCAGTTTTTTCCAGACTCCGGCATTGAAGGCATGTCGTTGCGGGACGATATTGGTCATCAGGAACGTCCCCTCCTGAGCCTGCGGGCCATAACAGCGGGCGATGCCATAATTGGGGGCCAGGTGCCCGCGATCGAAGCCGCTGCCGGTATAATCCTCGCTGCGGACCTGGGCCAGGCTGCGGCCATCGACCAGGAACGCCGTAGGGCGTGCGCTGCTTTGCGGTTCTTCCTGCACATCGAACAAGCGATACGCAACCCAGGCCGGGGTACGGCGGATTTCATCATAACCCACGACATAGCCCTGATTGCGCAAAACCCGCAATCCGGCCGCCGCACCTGCCCCGGTCTGTCGCGGCAGTCCGCCATAGACCGGGTCTGCCCCGGGTCCATAATCACAGGCGACGAACTCTCGCCCGTAGTACATATTCCAGATATCGCAGGCCAGTTCCGGCAGGCTGATGTCACGATTCCGGGCGAAGTAGTTGCGGCAGAGGAAGCGCACCTCCTCCTGGCGCTCCTGGGGCTGGAATGCATACCATACCACCCCTCCTCCCAAGACCAGGAGATTCAGCGCGAGCAGCAGAAGAAGGCGGATTTTTCGCCGGGGCACGGTTTTGGGCAACCGCCGTTTCTTCCCCTTGGGCCAGGCTGCCAGGAGCCGGGACAGAATTTGTCCCGCATTGACTTTCTTCCTCCGCAAAGCTATTCAACCTCCACCAGAGCGGTCACGATCTGGCCCTCATTAAACTTAATGGTTACTTCCTTGCCCCGCGCATCACGCACCCGCACCGCATCATCACGGATAGACAGAATGCGGACGCCCGCCTGGAGCTCTCCAGGGCTCAGGGTCAGTATCTCAGAGGACTTACCCTGCAACTGCACTTTCAGCATGGCAGTGGTCTGGCCCTTGTCATCCTGGCCAAAAAACATATAGGAGATACGCTGCGGCAGGAACTGCCGGCGGGGACGCCCAGCCTCGACCGCAGTTGCCGGCGGTTCGGGCGGAACCGGGGCAGCGGGCTGCTCCAGAGGCGACGGCAACGCTGGCGCTGCCGGTGCTGTCGCGGGCGTGGGGTCCGGGGCGGGGGCGGGGGCGGGAGCGGGTGGGGGTGGGGGGATGGGTTTTCCCCCCTCGAGGTTGAAGGCGAAGGGACTGCGGCTTAACGGCAGGACGTCGCTGTCCTGCTGCAGGGCAAAATCCTGATCCTGGAACAGTCTTTTATAGGGAATGCCCTCGCCGCCGCCCAGGCCACGGCGTTTTCTCGCCTGCGGGGCCAGGACATGCGCCCCCAGACCGAGCAGCAGCAGCAGCGCCACTGCAGCCAGAATCAGCGCTTCCCATTCTTCGCGCAAATATTTCCCGATATCATTCATCTTCCAGCGTGGTTTGGGGGGTAAAAAAGCCGGCGCAGGTGAGGTCGAAATGCATTGGCCCGTTGCGGATTCTGCCGGCTTCGTCCGCCAGCAGTTCCTGGGGCGGCAGAGCCCTGATCTCAAAGCCTTTCAGCACCAGGAACGTATCTTCACTCTGCAGACTGGCGACAAAAGCCTGCAGCTGCGGCAGTTCACCCCGCAGGGAGAGCGAGACCGGTAATTCCAGCAGATAAGGGGCAGAAGACTTCTCGTCCTGGAAATACGCCTGCATAGGCAGAACCGAAATACAGGCGGAGGGGTCAGAACGCACTTCGGCAGAGCGCCGCCCCCGGGCACTGCTGCTGCGTTCCGCCTGGGCACTCTCGGCGGTTAGAATATGCAGACCGGCGGCAGTCACCAGGGAGCAGATGCGGTCCACGGTCCAGAGCTGCAACATAAGCTGATAATTATAAGCCGAGGCGCTGTCCTCCGCCAGATTCAGCTTCTGCGCCGAAAGATTGATTCCCTGTTCCCGCAGGGACAGCAGTAAACGGTTATATTCCTCCTGGTAATCGAGACGCGTGACACTGGTGACAAAATAGTCCCGGCTGCCGTATTGGTCCAAAATTTTTGCATCATACATCCTGCCGGCCTGTCCCAGGAGCTGTTCGGACTGCTGCTGCAGTCCCGGCTTGCCGCCGCCTCCTTGCAGCACTTTCTTCATCTCGGCCAGAATCTGCTGCAGTTTTTCGCCATCCCGGGGCCAGGATTTGCCCGACAGTCGCCCTTGCAGACGCTGCAGTTCCTTCTCTGCCGCCTGCACAGCCAGTCGCCGCGGCCGGTGCAACCCGAAATACAGCCCGGCCTGTACGGCGAGCAGTACCAGAAACAGCACCAGGGCGATTTTATGGGCCAGGAGCAACTTGTTCATAACATTGTCTGGGTCTGGAGGCTACTCTTCCTCTTCGTCCTGCGCCGCCCGCTGGTCCAGCGCGGCGGCGGCAGCAGTTCGGCCTACCGGCATTCGGAAAGTGAAAGCCTTGAACTGCCGGCGGGGAATTTTTTTGCAGAACGGTATCCAGGGTGCGAAGATATCCTCCCGCACCACCCGCATGGACTCCGGCAGGATATCGACGCCGGCGAAACTTTGGCTCTCATTTAGTCTGCGCGCCATTTCCCGCACCCGCTCGTAAGGCTGCGACGGCACAAAATTCGTATAGCCGGCACTGATCAGCACCTC
>JAAYYJ010000529.1 GCA_012515455.1 Oligosphaeraceae bacterium | reverse complement strand
CGACCTCGGCGAAGGTGACATCCAGCGTGGTGAATTCGGATTGCGTCTGGGTGCAGAAGAGGCCCTGAATGGATCATTAAAATACATCTACCGCAATGACCATCTCTCGCGCTCCACCTATTCCATGGGCAGCAGCCTGGTCGACTTCACTGGTGAAAGTGGCTATGTGAAGAAATACTTCGAGACCACCGACACCATCTCCGCAACCGTTCATTTCCCCATCAACGCGAAAACTCAACTCGATATCAATGCCGAGTATGATTTGGAGAAGCACCGGCTGTCTGAACATACGTATGAACTCAGCCGCCAGCTCCATTGCTGGACCATGGTCCTGGGAGTCGGCTGGGACAACCACGATTTCCAAGTCATGCTGATGTTCCGGCTGACTGCATTCCCGAAAGTGAAAGTCGACCTTGATTTTTAATGCCTGCCGGTCCTGACGGGGTGTATTCTCCATCGGAAAACCGGTATTGCCGTCAAACGACCATTGACTCCAGCACAATTACTGATCATCTCCGGGAAGTCTGCCCAGGCAGTACTCCGGGAACCCAAAAGGACCTTATGAAAATGCGATTCCCAGCCCTAATCTCCCTGCTTGCGCTGTGCGGGGCCATCTGCCTGACCGGCTGCATCACCTCAACCCGCGAATACTCCCCGGCTGAGCTGCAATCCTGGCAGAAGCAGGCCGAGGCCAAAGAACTGTCCGGACAGCATACGGCTGCGGCTAAAACCTACCGCCGTCTCGGAAAAGCCAGCCAGGACCAGACCCAAAAAATCCACTGCCTGTACAAAGAGGCGGAGAATTTGCTGCTGGCCGGCAAAATTCACAAATCATACGCTGCCTTCGAGCAGCTGTTGCGCAATTATACTCTGTTCGTGCCCTACAACAATATCGCCGAGAGCCTGCGTCAGCTCGCCGACTGCTTTGAACACGGCAAGGGTACTTTTCTGGGAATCAGCGACGAATACACCGCCAGCAAAATCTACGACCTGATTGTCACTGAGACCCCGGCTGTGCATGTCTCCCTGCAGGACCGCCTGAAGCTCGCGGAGCTGCTGCTGGTGACCGAACGCCCCGAAGAAGCTGCCAACCAATACCAGGCTATCCTGCGCAAAGAACCGCAATTGCACGACGTGCGCTTGAAATTCGCCGCCCTGCTGGCAGAGCTGAGCCGCCAGAATGACGGCGACGGACGGAAACTGCGCGCCGCGGTGCGGGAAGCGAATATTTTTTTGGCCAACACCCCTGAAGATCACCCAGGACGCACTCAGGCCGGGGAAATCCTGCAAAATGCTCTGGAGGACACCGCCGCCAGACTTCTCGCTCAGGCAAAATTCTACTTGCAGAAGCGCCATCGCCGGCCCGATGCCGCCCGGCGTTACCTGCACGACATCCGTAAGAATTTCCCCGACACCAGTGCGGCTGCAGAGGCTCATGAGCTCCTGCAGGCGGAATTCCGGGAAGAGTGATTCTTCTGCGGCCTGCGTTTCACACGCCGCTTTATCAGATGCCAACCATTGGTGAAAATATGAAAAATTTGCTCCCCGCATTTATTACCGTCCTGTTGCTGAATTCCTGCGCATATCAGTTCAGCAACGCCACTCTGCCACCTGAATCCCGCCACCTGGCAGTGGAAGAGATCACCAACTTGACCTCGGAGGCCGAACTGTCGGTGCTGTTGCGCAATGCCTTGCAGGAGCGCATTGCCAATGAACCGGGACTCAGCTTGGCCCGGGGCCGAAAAAATCAGGACGCCAGGCTCTTCGTCCGGTTGAAAAATATCCACAACAGCAGCGTGGCCAGGGCGCGTCTGCGTGAAGAACGCGCCCGCGATGAAGATGCAGACGCCTACCAGACGGTGCTGTATCGCATCACCCTGACTGCAAATTATCAGCTGTATTCTCCCGCTGCCCCCAGTCAGCCCTGCCTGACAGGAGATTTGAGCACTACTGCCGACCTGCCGAAAATGCATGACCGCGAGGTGGCTCTGCGCGCCGCGTTGCGCCAGGCCGCTATCGATTTGGCCGGAAAGATTGTTTCTGAGATAACGGAAACGAGGTAAATATGGAATTCCGCCTCGGGCAGGGATACGACCTCCACCGCACCATTTCAGGCCGCAGACTGTTTCTGGGTGGGCAGGAAATACCCACCGATGGCTGGGGCCTGCTGGGGCATTCTGACGCCGATGTGCTGCTGCACGCTATTATTGATTCTCTGCTCGGAGCCCTGGCCCTTGGCGATATTGGACAGTGGTTCCCGGATACCGACCAGCGCTGGCTTAATGCCGACAGCCGAGATTTACTGCAGACCGTCCTGGCTGATGCACGGGTGCAGGCCTGGCAGTTGCAGAATTTGGACTGCACCGTCATTGCCCAGGCCCCGAAATTATCGCCCCACATCCTCTCCATCCGGCAGAGCCTGGCGGAGCTCTTTGCCTGTGACCCGGAACGCATTTCGGTCAAAGCCAAGAGCAATGAACACCTTGATGCAGTAGGACGACAGGAGGCGATTGCCGCCCAGGCCGTGGTGCTGCTGGCCAGATAGCCATCCGCAGTCCAGTGGCGCAGGTCCCCCGAATCGGTCTGCGCCAGTCCTCCCTGCGCAATGGACTCACTGCCGGTGTATAACTCCGCTGCTGTTTTGCGTCGATATGGCCTGCCCGGGCAGCGCAGGGAGCATGACTCGCTGGTGCCGGCATCAGTCCCACACCCCCAGTCAGCTGCAGTTAGATGCGGCAATAACCTGCCCGGGTGCCATAAACATATTGCGGTTGTTTGAATAGTACCACGACGCGTAAACGCAAAAACCATAGTTCCGCCAGTCCTCCTCCACGCTCCGAAACCTGCAACGCTGAGGCCCCCTGACCATGGATAAAATCAAACGCTTGCTGGGATTGTCGCAGATTACCATCCGCGGCATTACGACTGAATCTATCGGCTGGAGAACCCTGCAGTTCAATCAATCTTGCGGCAATGCCAGACTGTGTCTCGGCGGCAAGCAGTTCAAGCACGGATACGGGGACCATGCCCAAAGCCGGCATACGGTCAATCTGCCCGGGAAATGCCGGTCGTTCTCGGCGTATGTCGGAGTGCAGTTCTCACCCGGGAACAAATTCGCCTCGCAAATCTGCTTCCGCCTGGAGAATTCCGACGGCCGGATTCTGGCCCAATCACCACCGCTGGGACGCGATGCCGAGCCGTATTTCCTGCAGGTGGACACCGCCGGAGCCTGTACCCTCATCCTCAGGGCCATCGACATTGCTTTCCCGGAAGACTACTCCGGCACCCCGGCGCTGGCCAACGCCAATTGGTGTGATCCGACCTACACCCTCTGCGACGGGACGGTAATCCGCGGCGATGATGCCAATGCTCAGCCTAAGCAGTTCACCCCCTCGCTTCTCTATGACGGAGAGGTCTTCACCGCCACGCCCGCGGCCACCCTGCTCCAGGACGGCCCAGATTTCACCCGCTGGCAGCTGGATTACACTGCCGCCGATGGCACAATGCACCTCCGCAATACGGT
>JAAYYJ010000052.1 GCA_012515455.1 Oligosphaeraceae bacterium | reverse complement strand
TGGTAAGCTTCAGGCTGCCATAAGTAGTCCAGGCTTGGGTGAGTGATGGATTTTTGCCATGGTCCACCTGCGGCGGCCCCTCGCGCGCGCGTCCTTAGCGGGATGGGGGATCCCCCCAACGGTGGGGCAATGTCATTAACTTAAGGCTTTTTTCATCATATTCTACCTTGATTTAATTAGTCTGTCACAACAGCTGTGGATTTTCTGTTGATTTTATTCACTGAGGTTAATACCCTCGTTTACAGTTATTTGGATATTTGTTTTTTGTCTTCCATGTGGTTCTATCGTAATGTCGTCCTGGACGAACCGGAACGATGCAGGAACTAATGTCATCATACAGCTTGTGAAACAGTCGGTCTTTTTCCTCCTTATCGGGTTCCATGATAGCATGTATAAGATCATTTTTAAGAATTCCGATGCATACGTTTCGATTAATTCTCATCGGATGCTTGTACTCTGTGTTCAGCTTTTTTGCCTGTTCGATCTCTGCCTCCCTGGCCATGTTTTCCGCCAGATTGTACACATATATGCTGCTGTATATGTCCTGCTCAATAAGGACGGTTTTTGTTCCGGTGAAATTTTCAAGTTGGAGCTTGCATTTCAGGGTTTCATATGATGTTTCAATGCTCCAGCGCAAATGGTAGATTTCCTTGAAGCATTCTGCTGGGAATTCTTCTCTTGGCAAATTGGTGGCCAGTATCTCGTAGTGATCCTTATCAAGCCACACTCTGACAAGCCTGAGCTTAAAGCTATCGCGGCTGTTCATGATATCCTTGTTGTCCGTGCCGACATGTTTGGCGCGCCGTCTACCGCGCGTAAGTACAATCTCCACGTCTTCGTCATCGGATTTCATGGCCTCCTGCTCCGCCTTGTAAATGGCGGAATTGAGCCTTGCGACAAAATAGATGCCCTTGTCGATGAAGCGCATAAACATGGGGCTGGACGGATAGCCACGATCCATCAGCAGCATGTATTTATACGTGCTGCCGATCGTCTCCCTGAGCCTGTCTGCCTGGCGTTCAGCTGTCTTCCCTTCATTGAACTTATACGGGCCGATGTCGCTTTCTACGATCACATGATTCAGTACATCATATATGCACCCGAGACCAAGCTGCGCCTGCTTTCGGGTTTGGGAGACACAGGGCGTTCCATATATCTCCAGATTCTCGGGTGTGGTTGGTATATTGATGCTAGAGCCATCGGCGGAAAATACCAGATAGCCATTATATGTAAAGGGAGCCGTTTCCGGATCCGTGTCCGCATAGAACTGCCTATTATGGAAATGGTAAAGGTAATTCAATGCTTCCGGGTTTAGCTTCATGCGTTGTTTCAGGTAACCAGGCTTGGAAATGTTCATTCCGGGGTGAGTTTCGTTCATATATCCTCTGAGCTCCATAGTTAGGGAAAGACCCTTGCGGATAAGCATGGACAGAAGAAGATCCTCAAGGGGCATTTTTCTTTTTCTGACCAGGACATTTTTTCTGCCGTTGCGGCAGAAAATGACAAAATCTTCTGTTTTCGTTTCATCAAGATCGCTCTGAAAGAATCCTTGTGCTTTTTTCATGAGGACATTGCCAGTTTTCAATCATCATAGACAAGTCGAGGCTTTTTGGCTGCATAGGCAGCTTTTAAGTAGGGTATTTGTTCCTCCGTCACCGGTCCAAGATTGACTTTGACAACTTGGACAACCTTTCCGCAAACTCGCTTGTTTTCCACGAGGCTTGCGTAATGGCTGACTTTATTCTTGGATGTCTTGGTCAATATCTTGATAAACATGGCGGATTCCCACAATTATTTCTCACTACATATTATATCTTATATATTCATAATTTCAATTTATTATAAAAATAATTTCTCACTACCATTATATTTTCATTGGTAAAGGATCATGCATGCCTTGCAATACCTCGAAAGTCAAAAAAAAGCTATCGCCTGTTGAAGCGATAGCTTGCATAAGAAGACAAACGGCTGCACGACTGTATATTAAACAGAGGCAAGCCTTAAGTTAATGACATTGATCGGTGGGGTGGGACCCACCGCTAGAATCAAGGGCACGGGGCAAAAATTACTGCTTTGGGCAATTTTGTCAAGACACAAATTGGCAATTGCATACAAATACCTTGTTCCTGGACAACTGCTTCCCAGCAAAGGCTAAAGAATCCCAGTGCGGGAGCTGTTGAGATCAGTTCAGAACTCGCATTTCAGCTGGGCATACTAGATCACCGGCAGAGGGCAGCTGCTATCTCTCCTGCCACCCGGCGCAAACCAAGTCATTCTGAGGCTAACCGAAAACGGCGCCTTACCGGCTACAATTTATCACAACTCTTCGCATATTAACCATTTATCAGGAGCAGAATAACATGAAGATAGGAATAATTGGCGGTCGTGGTCACTGGGGGACGGTTCTGCAGAGTCTGTCTCTGGTTCCCGGAGCCGTCATTGCCGGTATCAGCGAGGCGACGGATCAGTTGCGCAGTCTTACCGGCAATCCGCCGGAATTCAGGGACTACCGGGAGATGCTCGAGCGGGTCCGGCCCGATATCGTCTGTGTGGATGGGTGGTTCCATCAGCATGCCGAGATGTGCCTGGAGGCCATTAAGCGTGACATTGCGGTCTATTGTGAAAAGCCCATCGCCTTGACCCTGCCCGAACTCGCCGCCATCCGCCGGGCTCTGCAGGAGCATCCCGTGCCGCTGATTTCCATCACGCCTTTGCGCTACGAGCCCGCCTTTGCCAGTGCCCGGCAGCTGGTAGCCGAAGGAGCGATCGGCAAAGTGAAGCTGGTGCGGTCGCAAAAATCTTACAAACTGGGCCGGCGGGCGGATTTTTACCGCCGGCGTGAGACCTACGGCGGGACCATTCCCTGGGTCGGCAGCCACGGTATCGACTTGCTGATGCTTTTCGGGGCCGACAAATTCCTGAGTGTGACCGCAATGCATGACTGCAGCGACAACTTCGACCACGGTGAGATGGAAATCACCGCCCAGTGTATGTTTCGTTGTGCCGGCGGCATCCTGGCCTCGACCAGCCTGGATTTCCTGCGCCCGGCGGCGGCACCTACGCATGGCGACGACCGGGTACGGGTAGCCGGCACCAGCGGTGTCATCGAGGTGATCGCCGGGGAGATTACCCTGATTGATGCAGGAGGACCGCGAAAAATCATCCCGCAGCCGGTGACCGGAGCCATATTTTCCGACTTCGCTCTGGGGCAGTCGCGGATCAGCACTGCGGAAACGCTGACCCTGACCGAGGCCTGCCTGCTGGCCCGGGAGTCCGCCGACTCCGGGCAGACGAAATATTTCCCGGCGGCGGCGCAGGAATAGTGGTGGGGCCTCGGCGCGGTCGGAGCTGTGCTCAGCGGAAGCCGCCCCGGGAGACCTTGCCGCCGAAAGGCACCTGCGCCCGGACTTTGGGCATGGGCATGCTCTCCAGATGCAGGGAATACCAGTTGTCACCGA
The DNA here is from genome assembly GCA_012515455.1 of Oligosphaeraceae bacterium. Classification (GTDB taxonomy): domain Bacteria; phylum Verrucomicrobiota; class Lentisphaeria; order Oligosphaerales; family Oligosphaeraceae; genus JAAZIZ01. Next base: position 3,768 of record JAAYYJ010000052.1, on the reverse strand, counting down.
ACCCGGCATTGCTGAAACGGCGCTGACGGCCATTGGCCAGGTGGTCCCAGTTCTGGGCTAAAATCGGGTCCTCGCATTTCTTTTTGCCTTCAGCCAGCACTGCCACGGCGTCGTTGATGCGGTTTTCCGCCACCAGCACCCAGGAATAAAGGGCATACAGGATGGTGCCTTTCTCGTCCTTGAAACGGCCTACGCCGGTCTGGAAAGCCTTCTCGAGCTCTTTCCGGCGGCCGTTTTTGTACATCAGGCTCATCTGCATGGCCAGGGTCATTGGATCGAGCACAAAAGCCTTGGCCAGCAGTTCGTCAGCCGCGGTGAAATCCTTGATCTGGAAGAGCATCTGACCTTTCACCGTATTGGTCTGCCGGCGGGCCAGAAAATTCCACTTGTATAACGGCTGCACCTGGTCCAATATCTTCAGGGCATTGCGGACGCTCTCTTCCTGCTCCTTCTCAATCTGAGCCTGAAGCTTCGGACCGCTCTGCATCTTGCTCTGCAGAGCCAGGACTTTGCGGCGCAGCTGCTCCTGACTGCTTAAAATGGCCTGCTGCACAGCCGTAAAAATCCGTTCCAGTTTTTTGCGGATAATGAAGCTGATTGGCACTACCACGGCAAAGAATGCTGCCAGTCCGCTCAGGGTAGCCCAGCCCCAATGCTTGCCGGGGATGCCATAGAAGATGCCAAACCAGGCCAGCAGTGCGGCACTTACCGCCAGAATCACAGTTAACACAGTATTTCTCTCCTATTCTTAAGCTTGCTAATGGTTATGGTTCTCAGCGGCGGCGGCTTTTTGCAGGCAGGAAGAAAGGCGTGAGGGCCAGCTCGCCCCGGATCGGGTCGATGTTCTGGGGGCTGAAGTACATTTCGCTCATGGCCGCGAGGGTCTCGCCGTTGTGATGGTTCTTCCAGGTCTGGGTGGCATTCAGATAATACCAGGTGTGCCGCGGCAGTTGCAGGGCATTGACAAAGCCCATCAGGCTGTATTCCGGCAGAAATACCCCCAGGCCGTTCTTGCTGACCCGGATAATCAACCCGCGCAGGCGCAGCAGCGGGTCCTCTTTCTGCTGCTGTTGCAAATAACGCAGTTTGAGGCGGTCGGCGGCGGCATAACTGGCCTGATCGCAGTTCTCTTCCTGGGCGCTGCAGAGCTGGGCGAAGGACTGCATCTGCTCCTGCGAATGACGCTTCTTGCGGCGGTCCCGGGCCAGCAGCTGCTGATGGATCAGCAGATCGGCATAACGGCGGATCGGGCTGGTGAAATGACTGTAGTGCTCCTTGCCCAGTCCGTAATGGCCATTGCATTCCGAGCCGTAGTCAGCGCGGGGAAGATGGCGCAGGAAGGCCATCTGCAGCAAATCCCGGCTGGCTTGGTCGTCGGGCAGTTTGTGCAGAAAATCCACCAGCTGCCGGCGATTCCGGAAGGGCCGCACCCGCTTGCCCAGAATCTGTCCCGCCTGGGCAGCAAATTCCTGCAGTGAGTCTTCTTCCGGAGCGGCATGGTTGCGGAACAGCCCCGGCAGACGGTGCTGCTGCAGTTCCTGGGCCATGCACTGGTTGGCAGCCAGCATGAATTCCTCCACCAGCTGATGCGAGGGGTTATGCTCGGTGGTCTGCAAGCCGACAATGCGTGAGGGCTGTTCGCTGCAGACAACCCGGATTTCCGGCATATCCATGGGCAGGAACAACTCAAGGCCCTGCCGGCGCTGGCGCAGCAACTGGGCCATGCGGTGCAGATTCTTGATGGCAGTAGAGATTTCCGGCCCGAAGGCGAGGTCCTCGCCGGCTAGGAAGCGGCTGACTTCCTCGTAGCATAAGCGGCGCTTGACATTGATGGTGCAGTGGGCGCGCCGGAACGAGAGCAGCTGCCCGTCACGTTTGCTGAGGCGCAGGAATACGCTGTGCGTCAGGCGGGGCACCCCGGCCCGCAGACTGCACCGGTCATTGGCCAGCGCGGCCGGCAGCATCGGCAGGGTCCGTCCGGGCAGGTATGAGGTGAAGCAGCGCCGGCGGGCCTCCAGGTCCAGGAAGTTGTCCGGCTGGACATAGCAGGCCACGTCGGCGATATGCACTGCGATGGTGCATTCATCCAGGCCGGGGCCATCGCTGTATGAAAGCGCGTCATCGAAATCCCGGGCGTCCATAGGGTCGATGGTCAGGGTCAGCTCGGCAGTCCGGTCCTCCCGGGACACCCCGGCCGGTTTCTGCTGGGCGGCCCGTGCTTCGAACTCCGGCGTATAGCGTGGCGGCAGATTGAATTCTTCCACGATAGCGTCGAGGTCGGCGCCGACGCTGCCGCTGGCGGCCAGGCGTTTGTCCAGCACGGCATAATGTCCGCCGTCGGGATTGGTCTGCAGGGTGGCTTTGATCCAGTCTCCCTCCTGGCTCTGCTTGGGCAGGTCGTAATCGTTCTGCAGGGTCAGCAGCTCGGGCAGTTCCCGGCGCAAGGGGCGGATAGCCCAGCCCTGCCCGTATCGCTGCAGGCAGCCGACCACGGAGGAGAAGCGCCGTTCGAGCACCTGCACCACTTCGCCGCAGGGCCCGCGCGGGTTGTCGGGGTCGTAGACCTGCACTTCCACCAAGTCGCCGCTGATGCCGCCGCCCAGCTGGCCGGGCGGAACGAAGATGTCTGACTGCCCCGGCGCAGCGCTTTCCGGGCGGACGAAGCCGAAGCCCTGGCTGTTGACCTGCAGGCGGCCCTGCAGCAGCCCTTTGGGGGGCGTTGCGGCAGCCGGAGCCGCAGGCGGCGGCAGGATATAGCGGTGCTGAGGCGCCGGCTGCAGTCTGCCGCTGTTCACCAGCGCACGGAATATGCGCCGGAAGCGTTTCTCGTCTACATGACCAAGCAATTCCCGCACGGTGGACGGACTGAAGCCGCTGCCGGGACTGCCGGCCATGATGCGCAGAATTTCTTCCTGCAATCTAATATCTGTTGCCATAATGATAATTTTTTTCCTGTAATATTTTTCCGGTCCTGGGATTAGAGTAATATCCGGTAATTTTATTAATATATTGCCGGAAACCTCTTTTGCAATCCGGGATGCAGCAGTCGACAGGTCTGGGAATCAGCGCAATGTACCGGTGAATTCCGTCAATCTCTGCACTGCTTTGCGGATGCACTCCTGCGAACAGGCATAAGATAAGCGGATGAACCCCTCGGCTCCGAAGCCGGCTCCTGGTGCCGCAGCAACCCGTGCCTCAGCCACCAGGCGCTGGCAGAATTCCGCGCTGCTCAAGCCGAACGAGGAGATATCCAGCAGCACATAGAACGCCCCGCTGGGACGAATGAAGCTGGTCCCGGGAACCTGCGTCAGCAGCCCGCAGATAAGATCGCGACGCCGGGCGAACGACTTGCGCATCTCCTGGCAGGCTTTTTCGCCGTGCTGTAAGGCGGCCAGGGCGCCGTATTGGGCGAAGGTGGTGACATTGGCGACAAAATGACATTGCAGATGGCTGATTTTCCGGCTCAGCCAGGATGGCGCGCAGGAATAGCCGACCCGCCAGCCGGTCATGGCGTAGGATTTGCTGAAGCTGTTGACCGTGATGCTGTGTTCGGCGAGTTCGGGGCTCAAAGCGGCGATGGACAAGTGCGGTTGCCCGGCATCGTAAGTAAGTTTTTCGTACACTTCATCGGCAAGAACCATGAAGTTGTGGCGCAAGGCCGCCGCGCCAATCATCTCCAGGGCCGCCCGGCGATAGACCGTGCCGGTGGGGTTGGAGGGGGTGCATAAAATCAGCAGCCGGGTGCGATCACTGATGGCCGCCCCCAGA